>PMJE01000562.1 GCA_003157315.1 Myxococcales bacterium
GTGTCTTCCACATCCACCCGCAGGCGCCAGGCCGCGTCCGCAGCGCGCTCGCCGTGCAGCCGCCAGATCACCTGGCCGCGCTCGGTGAACTTGATGGCGTTGCTGAGCAGGTTGGTGAAGATCTGGCGCAGCTTGTGCCCGTCACCCCGCACCACCACGGGTAGATCCTCAGCCATCTCCACCCGAAAAAGCAGGCCCTTGGCGTCGGTGCGCAAACGAAAAATGGTGGCCAAGTCCGCGACGAGATCGCGCAGATCGAAGGCGGCGACGCTCAACTCGACCCGGCCGGCCTCGATCTTGGACATGTCCAGGATGTCGTTGATGACCGCCAACAGGTGCTGGCCGCTACGCACGATGGTGTCCAGGTGCTGGTGCTGGGCGGGGCCCAGCGCTCGATCCTTGAGCAAGAGTTGCGAGAAGCCAAGGATGGCATTCATGGGGGTGCGGATCTCGTGCGACATGTTGGCCAGAAACAGGCTCTTGGCCTCGTGGGCCCGCTGAATGCTGGTCAACAACTCTCGCTCGCGGCTCACGTCGCGAAACACGCACACCGCGCCCACGGGCTCACCCTGGTCGTCCAGAAGTGGCGCCGCGGACAGCGACATGACCACCTTCCGTCCTCCCAGGTAGGCATGCGTGACCTCAAGCGGCGGCAGGGGTCCCCGGCTGGCGCAGGCGCGGTCCACTGGACAACCGGCGCTGTCGCACAACGGTCGGCGGTCGCACTGATCCGAGTGCAAGACCTCCGCGCAGGGCCGGCCGATGACGTCGATTGCCGACTGGCCGGTGATGGCTTCGGCCCCGGGATTCCACGACGTGATCCGGTGTCGCGCATCGATGGTGAACACGCCGTCGGCGATGCTGCTGAGGACGTTCTCCGCATACTGTTTCTGCAGGGCGACCTCGCCCGCCAGTTGCTTCGCGCGCCGGTGGATCTCCGACTCGCTTCGCTGCATGGCCAGATGTTGATCCTTCTCGGCCGTGATATCGCGCTGCAGGCCCCAGGCGTAGATGAGCTGGCGGTCCTCAACTACGCCAATGATCGTGTTCGACGTCCACAGCTTCTTGCCGTGGCGGTCCACGTCGAGAACCTCGAAATCCGTGACCCGGTAGCCGGCACGAATCAGGTCGATCATGAGCGCAATCTTCTCTTCTCGGGTGCCGGACATGTGGCCGGACATGGATGCGCCGACCATCTCCTCCGCGCGCTCGAGACCGTACATCCGCGCGTACGCGTCGTTGCATTCGGCCACCACAACGTGGTCCAGGAGCCATTCGGCCTGCTGCCGTTCTGGCCAATCGATGCACAACTTGGGATGGCCGTCGTAGCGGATGACCCCCACGCTGCGCATCAACAGAAAGCCGCGAAAACTCGATTCCAGAGCCTTGCGCTCGCCTACGACAAGCTCGAGATCGGCCACCCGCTTGCGCAGGTTTCCAATCTCGGTCTCGTCCTCTGCCGGAGTCTGCTTGGTGCTGTCCGTCAAGGGCCTTTTTCTTGCGGAGAGGGTGAGATTCGAACTCACGATACAGGTTTTCGCCCGTATAACGGTTTAGCAAACCGCCGCCTTCGGCCTCTCGGCCACCTCTCCGTGGGTGCTTGGTACTACTTGAGATCCGGTCAGATCTCAAGTGCGAAGGTCGAGCGGGGACCCAGTGCCCCTCCCGGACCAACCGCGTCGGAAGAGGGGTTCCCATGATCGCGTGGGGAGCCGGCGAGCTTCGCTCGCCGCGTACCATCGCGGGAGGGCATGGGAACCCTCTCAGGGTTCCCATCTCAATCGTTGACCACTCCCGATCGCGTCGGCTATATCCGGGGTAGGCGTTGCCCAAGGATCTCTCTTGAACATCGGCGTTGATCAAGTTCAGCAAGCGGTTCTCTATTTGATCGCGTTCATTCTCTGCGTGTCCGTGCATGAGTTCGGCCACGCCTGGCTGGCCAACCGCCTAGGCGACCCGACCCCACGCATGCAGGGTCGGCTGACCCTGTCGCCGCTGCACCACATCGATCCGGTGGGCACCCTCCTGATTCCCTTCATTTCAGCAATCAGTCCCGCGGCTCTGCCTCTCATGGCCTGGGGCCGTCCGGTGCAGACCAATCCCATGGCTTACACGCGCCGCTACAAGATGAACACCGGCCGCATGCTGGTGTCGATCGCCGGGCCGACCATGAATCTGCTCATGGCCTTGCTCGCGTCGATGGTCATCGTGATCGCCTCTCACACGGGAGCGTCGCCGCGGTTCCAGGCTGCGATTTTCAATTACCTGGTGCAGCTCAACCTGGTTCTCATGTGTTTCAACTTGCTGCCCATTCCGCCGCTCGATGGAGGCGCGGTCTTGGCGTGGCTGCTGCCGCGCTCTTTGCAAGGGGTGGTCGACTTTCTGCAGCGCTACGGTTCCTTCATGCTGCTGCTGCTCGTGCTAAGCCCCATGCTGGGGTTGCCCTTGCTAAGCATTGTCATGTATCCCATGGCCATCGTGATCGGCATCTGGCACGCCGGACTGGTGTGGGCGATGAACCTATGAGCGACGAGCATCCTATGGCCAGCCGGTCACCGGCCTTCGAGAGGCGCAGCGCTGATATTCCGCCCAGCGCGGGCTATCGCCTGACTTTGCCGGAATTCGAGGGGCCGCTCGATCTACTGCTGCATCTTTGTCAGACGCATGAGCTGGATATCCTCAATATTCCCATCGCCTTCGTCGCGGAAAAGTACTGCGAATATCTCGACATGATGGAGAACATGGCGGTGGAGGTGGCGGCTGAGTATCTGGTGATGGCCGCGCACCTGGTCTATCTCAAGTCACGCGAGTTGGTGCCGTCGCCTGAGCCCCTGGAGACGGTCGACGATGAGGAAGAGGTGCTCGACCCGCGCGAGGAGTTGATTCGCCGCCTGCTCGAATACCAGAAGTACAAGAACGCAGCCGAGCAGCTGGGCAGTCGCCCGATCGAGGGCCGCACGGTGTTCAAGCGCGGTGTTCCGCTGGAGGACGGCGGCGAGGCCGGCTACGCCGAGCACTCGGTGTGGAAGCTCATCGAGCAATGGGCGCAGGTCCTGTCCAAGGCAGAGCCCCAGCATACCCACGACGTGGTGATCGATCGCATCTCCATCACCGATCGCATTAACCAGGTGATTGACCGGCTGGAACAGGCAGAGGGCACCGTCAGGTTCGACGACATCGTCGGGCATGACCTGGGCGAGGCTCAGTTTCGTCACAATGTGGTGGTTTCCTTGCTGGCGATCCTCGAGCTGGCGCGGCTCAAGGTGATCCGCGTGCTGCAAGATCTGGCCAACGGTGCGTTCATGGTTACCAGAGTCGAGGGCGCCGCGTTGGAGCAAGCCCGGGTTCTGCAGCCGACCTCCGCTGTGGTAGAGAGCGCGCCCAAAGAGGGTACGGGAGAGCCCGATGGCCAAACCTAAGCAATCCAAGCGCGGCAAGAACCACGAGGCGCCGATCGAACCCACGATTGTCGCGGAGACTGTCCGGCCGGCGGAAGACGCCGCGGCCCAAGTGCCGATCGAACCCACAGCGGTCGCGGAGGCTGTGCCGCATGCCGCGGCTGACCAGGCGAAAGCACCGACCGAACCGGCCGAGATGGCCGCGGAGACTGTCGGCGACACGGCTTCGGCGGGCGAGCCCGCAGGGGACGCGGGTGCCGACGTGTGGGCCGAGGATCGGGTTGATGGGGTGCAAGGAGTCAGTCCTGAGCCTGAGGCAGGTGCCGCAGATGGGGCGGTGTGGGACGAATCGACTGAGGGCGCGAAGGCATCCGGCGGGGAAACACCCGATGGCGAAGTGGCCCTGGCGGGTGACGAGACTGGCGAAGAAGCTCCGGTGGTGCTCGACGACTCGCAGATGGAATCGATCATCGAGAGTCTGCTGTTTGCGTCGGACAAGGTGCTGGGCCTCGCAGAACTCAAGCGCCTGTTGGGCGAGCGTGACGGCAAGAAGGTCACGGCTGCGGTCGAGGCATTGTTGGAGCGGCGTAAGGGTTCGGGCATTGAAGTCATACAAGTGGCAAACGGCTGGCACCTGCGCACCAATCCGGAGTACGCGCGCTGGGTGTCCAAGTTGCTGGCCGGCAGACCCATGCGCCTGTCGCGTGCCATGATGGAAACCCTGGCCATCGTGGCCTACCGCCAGCCAGTCACCCGGCCGGAGGTCGACCACATCCGCGGCGTGGATTGCGGGCCGGTGCTGAAGACCCTGCTCGACCGCGGGCTGATTCGCATCATCGGTAAGAAGGAAGAAGTCGGGCGGCCGCTGCTCNNTGATGCATCCCAGGCTGCGGCAGGAGAGGCCGGCGCAAGCGCCGCCGCTGGGGCGACCTCGTCTGCGTACAACCTGAACTTCGTGCCGCGCTCGCAGCTTCCTGACGAGCCGGAAGAGAATGACCCGCTGCTCGACGAGTTGGATAGTGCCAGCAAGGCCGCGTCCAAGATTCTGGGAACGGTCAGCGAGCCGGCCGGTGAGGCGGCTGCTGAGCCGGAGGCTGCGCCGGCCGCGCCGCCGAGTGAGCCGACCAGCGAGTCGTAGGTGAAGCCTGCGCAGGGAGAAGGGGTGTCATCGTGAGACTGCAAAAACTTCTGGCTGCCGCCGGGGTGGCGTCCCGCCGCCGCGCCGAGGAGCTGATTGCCGCGGGCGCCGTCACGGTAGACGGAAAAGTGATCACCACGCTGGGCGTGCAGGTAAAGGAACGTCGCGACCGGGTCGAAGTGAACGGCCGGCGCGTGCACGTCGAAGATCCACTGTATCGACTCTTGCTCAAACCACGCGGCTGCCTAGCGACCTTGACCAGGCCCAATCCCGACAAGTCGGCGCCGCGCGAGAACGTCGCGCGTCCCACCCTGGCCCGCTACGTGCCCGACCGCGAGTTGGGCTGGCACGTGGTGGCGCCGCTAGATTTTCTAGCCGAAGGCGTGATCCTGCTGACCACCGACGGCGCTCTGGCCGAACGCATGTCGCGTGGCGGAGGGCACGTGCCCATGACCTACCACCTGAAATTTCAGGGCACGATGGGAGAATCCGAGCTGGCGCGTCTACAGCGAGGCTGGCGTTTCAACAGTGCTCCTGTGCGTCCCATCAAAGTCGAGGCCCTGGCCACCACGGGCAAGAACATTTGGGTCGAGATGGTGGTGCCCGAGAGCCGGCCGCGCGCGCTCAAGGCCGCGGGCGAAGCCATCCGGCACCAGTTGTTGAAGATCTCGCGCGTGCGCTTGGGCGAGATGTCGTTCGAGGGACTGAAGATGGGCGGCTGGCGCGACCTGAGCAAGGGCGAGATCAATGCCCTGCGGGCGGCGGCTACTACCGCGGACGCAGTACCTCGAAGCCGAGCGCGGAAGCGGCGCGGGCCTGAGCGTCGTCGTTGGTCAGCAGGCGGCGCACGCCCAGTGCCTGCATCGCAGCCAGGTGCAGGCGGTCCAAGGTTCGACAGTGGACCGAACGACTGAGGGGAAAGATCTGGCTTGCAGCCACCCCGTCAGTTCCGGTAGGCGTGGTAACGAGATCGAAGGGTGCCGACGCGAGGGTTTGATCGAGCAGCCGGGCGAGAGAAACTGCCGAGCGCGTGGTGAGCAGTCCTCCCGCTGCGCGGCCTTGGATCTGGACCAAAGCTTCAAGGCGTGCCAACGACGACACCAGCACACGCGGCTCGGCCGCGAGCACGAGGGAGGTCTTCGCGCTTTCCGGCTCAGCGAAGAGGAGCTTAAGCAGGCAACTCGTGTCGAGGTACAGGCTCATCGTGGCTGTGGGTCAGTCCGTGCTGTCTGATCGGTCTCGCGCCAACCATTCGTCGGTCGACGGTTGGGCAGGCTGGTTTTTCCAGAAGCGGCGGAGTCGCCGCAAATGCAGTTCCGGGTCGAAGTGCGGACGAGCGCGGGACGTCGCGGGAATGAAGGGCAAAAGACGAGCAACCGGCTTCGCATCTCGCGTGACCACGATTTCCTCACCTTGGGCCAGGGCCTTTTCCGCCTGGGGCCAGTGCAGTCGCACGTCGCGTACCGTCATCCGAGTCATGCACCTATGTTAACATGTTTCACAGGTTCCGCCGCATCTGCGCTACGTTAGCGCGCATCATGCCCAGCACACCCCAATCCCCTGGGACTACCCGAGCACCGGTAGCTCCTGGGATGACGCGATAAATCATGCAACCTGTCTCTCAAGCACGCCGACCTATCCAGAGCTGCCACCTGACAGGCTCTCCGCCCCGCACGTCCTCGTCGGGACTCGCCCCGGGCCGCTACCGCCCTGATGATCAGCTCCTCGCCTTCCTAGGCCAGGCGGGAACTCGTGCTGGACCTGTACACGGCAGGAGCGTGGTCCTTGTATCGCATGACCTTGCGGTGCAAAATTGTAGCGTACTTGCGTGGAGCTGCGACATCGTACGCGAGTGCAGGAGGACATTCATGAAGGAGGATCATCCGCGCCTACTGCTGGCTCTTGGGCTGTTGCTCGCTTGGGGATGCGGTGCCACAGACGACTCTGATGGACCCACGTGCAACATGTCGGCAAGCCAATACGACAACTCGTGCACTGTGGACTCCGACTGTGTGGGGGTGCCTGAGGGTGATCCGTGTGCTGGCAACTGTCTTTCAGTTTGCCCTACGGTTGCCCTGAACGCACGGGTTGCCTCCCAGTACCTCACTGATTTGCAAGTCGTGAGTGCTGGACGCGATGAAAACCTTGTATGCAATTGTCCTTGCATTGCTGCCCAGCCATATTGTTGCCTGGGGATCTGCTACAACGGTTGTGGTGATTGCAGCACGCCCAATTGAAGGGGAGTCGGTCGCGCTCGCGCCGCCCTCGCACTTGAGACAGGTGAGCGCTGGAAGACCACCGAGGTTGCTCTCGACGGTGACCTCCTCGCCAGGCTCCAGCTTGCAAGCTTTCTCTCGAAACTCGAACGGGTCCGTCTCTGCTGGTTGCGCCGAAAGGCCTCCGATGCCTGCCGCCGTTCCTGCCGGCTCGGCTACCAGGCCCTTCGCATCGAGCCCTCCCAGGATTTCGGCTACTGGGTATGGGATAGTTTGCTGGGGAAGTGGCGCGTAGGTCTCTGTAGTTGACGTAACGTTCTTTTGTCGGCGTTTTTGCAGATTCGATTCGGTGAAGACAAAATGGCGCTTGATGCCTATCCAGCGGTGCAAGTCGATCCTGACTATGGGAGCTCGCTAGTCGCACCGGTGTCGCCGAAGGCGACGAGATCCATCGTTGTGGGATGGTCGATGCCTTGGCTGCGCACCAGGCCCGAGATAGGCACTGCCGGATGGGACCACGACATCGAAGCGGCGTGCCACGGACCATAGCTGGCATCGGTGCGTGCCTTGAAGCAGCCAGAAAAGCGGCCTGCAACGACCTCCGAATCCTCCTGAGGCAGCCCCTGCCAGGCCACCGCCAGCATATTCACGGATCCCTGCCACACGGATTTCATCAGCTGGAGCATCGGGCCCATCAACTCGCTAACGTGTCCATTCTTGTCTCTCGTCTTAAGCGCACGAACTTCCATCGTTGCTGGATTCGTGCGGTCGCCCAGGAAAAGGAGCATCTTGGTAATGGTCTTGCCGGTGTAATTTTCGTGCAGGACCTCGATCCAGTAGGCGCCATTCTCCTCGCCGACGATCTTGTACGTCATGAAAGACGGCTCACCTTTGTCGTTCACCATCTTGTGCTGTGTCCACTGGCCAACGGCGAGAGGCCGCGGGGCGAAAGCCACCGGCGCGGAGAAAGATTGCCCGCCAGGGGAGAGCCGGGCAATACGCTGATCGATGTCCGTCTTGGCCGCGGGATCGATGCTGGGCCCACATGTCACGAGGAGCGATACGAAAACAGACGTTGCGATGCAAGATGGGAGTTTGGTCATGCGTGCAATTCTGACAACAATGGCTGCCCAAGCCAACTATTCCATGCATAGTCCAGTATCTCGTCGAACACTGCCGCGATGTTGGCGACCTCCAACAGACCGTCGAGCGAGCCGTCGACGGCGGGCATCTTGAGGTGGTCCGCTACCTTGCTCACCACGTTGTCGACCTGCCAGAGAATTCCGCTGCGGATCAACTGAGGCGGGTGATGATCTCCGCCGCCAAGCGAGGCAATCTCGCCATGGTCAAGATCCTGGGAGATTTTCCCGAGCACGCCGCCGCCAATGCCGGCAAGGGTCCGGACAAGTTCAGCTGCTCCTTCGCAATAAATGCCGCAGCCAGAGAGGGTCAGCTCGCCATTGTCCGCTATCTCGTCGAGCACTGTCGTGAGATCGACGATCTGGATGAGGCGTTTGCGAGTGCTGTCCGAGGCGACGATTGGGAGGAGATTCGCTATCTGTTCGGACACCACGTTTCCAAGGACGCGCTACAGCGTGCCATAGGGGTGGCCATCGAGAAATCGTGGGATGACCTGTTTCGCCTGCTCTTGCCGGCGGTTGATCTTGACAAGGCGCTGGGCAAGGCCGTGCGAGAGGGGCGGCTTGTCATGGTCAAGGCCCTGGTGGAGCAGGGGGCGCATGATCTCACGGGTGCGCTATGTCAGGCTGCTGAACAACGAGATCTCGAGGTCATGCGCTATCTGGTTGGCCAAGGGGCGAGCGTGGATGGCGCGTGTGACCGCGACGAACCGACCGCGAAAAGCAGCGGTGGACGGACACCGCTTGCTTTCGCCCTGAGGAATCATGACGACGGCAAGCGAACTGCCGCCGCGTCGTTTCTTCTCGACAAGGGAGCTCGGGCTGAGTCCCTCCGTTTTGATGACCTCGAAGGTTTCCTGAGTCGAGGTGGTGATCTCGACATGCTGAAAATGCTGGCGGCCAACGGAGCCGACCTTCATGTGTGCAACGAGCAGGGGGAAGGGCTTCTCGGCTTGACCTATGACCCAGCCATGCGTGCTTTCATGCAATCCCAGGGGCTGAGCACATCCTGGGGCGAACGCTGGCTTCATGTTCGGCGTCATGTCGGTGGGTGGTCGTCCGCGCATCCCGAGCTGCTGGTTGCTGTGATCGGCTTGGTCTATCTGGGACTGGCGGTCTATTGGCGTGAGGGCAAGTACCGAGGTCGTCCCCTGGCCAACGGTTTTGGGACAGTCAACGGCATGCTATCGACCGGCGCGGCGGGAGCGCTTGCGCTTGGCTTGCTCGGTGCCCTTGTTGCTGCTT
>PMJE01000125.1 GCA_003157315.1 Myxococcales bacterium
GGCGAGACCATGCCCGACAAGGCCAAGAAGAACCCCGACAAGAAGCTGACGGCAGAGCAGCAGAAGATCCACGACGATTTCGTGGCTGGTCTGGCCAAGCTGGGTGATGTGTACGTCAACGACGCCTTTGGCACTTGTCACCGCAAGCACGCCAGCATGTACGGCGCGGCCAAGGCCATTCAGAAGAAGGGCGGCGCCGCGGTGGCCGGGTATCTGGTGGAAAAGGAAATTCGCTACCTGCACGAAGCGGTGTCCAGCCCCAAGCGGCCCTTCGTTGCCATCCTGGGCGGGGCCAAGGTCAGCGACAAGATCAAGCTGATCTCCAATCTGCTCGGCAAGGTGGACCACATCCTCATCGGCGGGGCCATGGCGTATACGCTGCTGAAAGCGCGCGGCGTGGCGGTAGGCAAGAGCCGGGTCGAGGAGGACCAGGTCGAAGAGATGAAGAAGCTGCTGGCCCAGGCCGGAGGCAAGATCGTGCTGCCCGCGGACCACAGCGCAGCGGCCAACTTCGACTTCAAGGCGATGACCGGCGACAAGCCCACTGTGGTGCCCGGTGCCGCGATCCCCGACGGGCTGATGGGCATGGACATCGGTCCCAAGACCATCGCTGCCTTCAGCGACATCATTGGCAAGGCCGGCACCATCGTATGGAACGGCCCCATGGGCGTGTTCGAATCGGCTGACTACGCGGCCGGCACCCTGGCAGTGGCCACGGCCATCGCGGCCGCCACTGGCCGCGGCGCCATCACAGTGATCGGCGGCGGTGATTCAGCCGCAGCGGTCGAGAAGATGGGCCTGGCTGACAAGATGACCCACGTATCGACCGGCGGTGGCGCCAGCCTGGAGTACCTCGAAGGCAAGGCCATGCCGCCCATCGAGGTGCTCGACCAGAAGTAGCCGGCCGACCCGCCGCAAGCCGAAACGCCGTCGAGACTTGACGGTGACCAAGACCACAATTCTGCGCGAACTGCACCTCTGGTTCCAGCCAGAACCTTGCCTGCAACGGCTCCATGCGGCCTTCGCGCGCCTGGGTTTCGATCTTTGCCGGACCCTCGGTCGCAATCGATCGTAGCGCCTCGTTGATCATGCTTTGGTAGTTGCCGCCACCCGCGGCATCTCAGGACACGACCAAGAAAGTCGAGCCCGATGGTGACATAGCGGTCTTCATCGGGATGCGGGTCGTCGAGGGTGACGGTGCGGCGGGATCGTCTTCAATGGCTCAGCCTTGCAGCGTACAACGATCTCATGATAGATTGATATATCGTTGTACGGAGAAAATCATGTCGATAGTCACGGTATCCCCAAAGTTCCAGGTTGTTATTCCTTTGCAAATCCGTGAGACCCTTGGGCTGAAGCCCGGGCAGAAGGTTCAAGCGCTGCAATACCTCGATCGTGTCGAGTTCATTCCGGTCCGGTCGCCACGCGCGATGCGCGGCTTTTTGAAAGGAATCAACACGGCGGTGCCTCGCGATAAGGATCGAGTGTGAACGCTGTTGATTCTTCCGCCTGGCTTGAATACTTCGCGGATGGACCGAATGCAGGCTTCTTCGCGCCGGCGATCGAGGCCACCGATGAGTTGGTAGTTCCGTCGATCTGCCTATTGGAAGTGTTCAAACGGGTTTGCCAGCAACGAGGTGAGGGCCCCGCCCTTCAAGCTGTGGCAGTGATGCAGCAAGGGCGAGTCGTAGATCTTGATTCCGCGTTGGCGCTGATTGCCGCAAAGATTGGAGCCGACACGAAGCTGGCCCTTGCAGATAGCGTCGTGCTTGCAACCGCGCGCCAGACTGATGCAACATTGTGGACGCAGGATGCTGATTTTGAAGGCCTGCCCGATGTAAGGTTTCGAGCAAAGAAGAGTGCAGCTCGGCCTGGCTAGCTTTGCGGCAAGCCCGCCGCCAAGTCGGCCCCTCGATTCCACACGATGTCGCTGCTGCGGGATTGTCTTCAACGGTTAGGCCGCGTCGTCGTCTCGCGCGATGCGCCTGCACCAGCGCTTCCCCTCGAGCTGAAAACCTAATGCCTTGAACATGCGAGAGTGACCTCGATGCGTCGAGGTGATGTCGGCGGTGTCGAACGGATATCCCTCGACGACCTCTTAGATATACCGCACGGAAAGCCGGCACGTCACCAGCGACCCGGGGACACAAGCCCGCCACCGAGCCGGCATCNNAGGTCGGCGTCTCGGAAGACGTCACGCGAGGCATGGTTCTGGACCGTTCGAGTCGAACGTAGGTTTCGCGAGGGGCGACTGAGCACCACCCAACGGTTTCGGTGCCCTTGCACGCGAGCAGGCCGATAGGCGTCCCAGCATCGACGAGCTTCAGCATGGAAGCCCTCTTTTGCGTGTCGTTCGATTTCCGCCCACCGCACAGGCGATGCAGGGTGCACCAACAGTAGTGCGGGCTACCCTTCGCCTCGAAGAAGCGGGCAAATGCTTCCCAATTCTCGCGCGTAACGGGTTGAATCCTAATCCCGCGGATCATCTGTTAAATATACCGCACGGAAAGCCGGCAGGTCACCAGCGACCCGTGGACATTGGGGCCACGCTGACGAGTTTGTCCCGCGAGGAGTCCTAGAGCACCGAACGGTTTG
>PMJE01000399.1:0-135 GCA_003157315.1 Myxococcales bacterium
ACACGCCATGGCCGATCCCACGCGTGCGGACGAGCTGGATGCCCTGGTCCATCGCTTCGGCCATGTGCAGGCGCGCTTCGACGAGCTGGGCGGCTATGCGCTGGAAGCGCGGGCGCGCGAGATCATGGCCGGCCT
>PMJE01000399.1:229-2261 GCA_003157315.1 Myxococcales bacterium
TCGAGATCGACGGCGGCGTGCTCACCACCTATTCGGGCAACTACGATTTCTACGAAAAGCAGCGCGCCTTGAACGAGACGCAGGCCGAGGCAGCGTACGCGCGCCAGCAGGCGATGCTGGCCAAGGAGATCCGTTTCATCGAGCGGTTCAAGGCCCAGGCCAGCCACGCGGCGCAGGTCCAGTCGCGGGTGAAGAAGCTGGACAAGATCGAAAAGCTGGAGCCGCCGCGCCGTCGTCGCACGCTGAGCTTCGCGTTTCCCGAAGCGCCGCGCTCGGGCGAGGACGTGATCAAAATCGAGGGTCTGCACAAGCAGTACGGATCCCACGTCATCTACGACGGATTCGATCTGATGGTCAGACGCAAGGAGCGCTGGAGCGTGATGGGCGTCAACGGCGCGGGCAAGTCAACCTTGCTCAAGCTGGTGGCGGGCGAGATTGCGCCCGACGCGGGCAACGTGACCCTGGGCGCGGGCGTGCGCCTGGGCTACTTCGCCCAGCACGCCATGGAACTGCTCGACGCTGACAAGACCGTGTACGAGACCTTGGAAGAGGCGTTCCCGCTGGCCTCAGTGGGCACGATCAAATCGCTGGGGGGCTGCTTCGGCTTCTCGGGCAGCNNGCCCACCAACCACCTGGACATGGCAACCAAGGAAATGCTGCTCACGGCTTTGCGCGACTTCGAGGGCACCATGCTGTTCGTGTCGCACGACCGGCGTTTTCTGGCCGGCCTGTCCAATCGCGTGCTGGAACTGGTGCCCGAGGGCGTGATCCCCTACGGCGGCGGCTATCTGGAATACGTAGCCCGCAGCGGCCACGAAGCGCCCGGTTTGCGCGCGTGATGAGTGATATCTAGCCCCAGCGGAACCAGCGCAGGCCTAGCACGAACGCCACCACTCCCCACGCGGCCAGCACGCCCAGGTAGGGCAGCGTGCCCACCAGGCCGGCGCCGTCGATGGTCACCGCGCGCATGCCGTCGCACATTGCGGTCAGTGGCAGCGCGCCGATAAAGGGACGCGTGACCTCCGGGAAATGCGTTGCTGAAAAGAACACGCCGGAGAGCACGAACATGGGCAGCATCACCAGGTTCATCAGTCCGCTCACGGTTTGCGTGTTCTGCGCACGCGAGGCCACCAGGATGGCGATGGCGGCAAAGCTGGCGCTGCCGGCCAGACTGACCAGAACCAGCGCCGCGTACGAGCCAGCCACCTGCACGCCGAACACCAGGCGCGCGAAGATCAGGATCAGCCCAATCTCGAACGGGATCACCATCAGGCGGGACAGACCGAAAGCAAACAACAAATGCCGTCGCCGCATGGGAGCGGCCAACAGGCGCTTGAGCAGCTTGCGCACGCGCATTTCCACAATCACCCACCCGATGCCCCACATGGAGCCCGACATGAGATTCATGGCGAGCAGGCCGGGAATTAGGAAATCGATGTAGCGCGAGCCGGGTTCGCTCACTTCTTGATCGCGCACAACCAGTGGATCCTGGCGGCCCGCTGCCTTCTGTAGGATTGCGTCTACCGTGGCGCGGGCCGAACGGGCCTCGGGCCGCGCGGGATCGAAACGATAGGTTAGGGGCTCGCCCGGCCGCGCCGGTGGCACCAGCACCACCGCCACCTGCCCCGAACGCAAGGCTGCCTTGGTCGCCGCCTCGTCGAGCGGCCGAACTTCCACGCCAGCAGACGCGAGTGCGTCGCGCGCCGGTGCGGTCACCGCGGGCAACGCGCCCACCACCACCGGCTCGGGCCCCTTCACGCGAAAGGCGATCCCCAACGCTACCGAGATCAGGACGGGAAATCCAAAGGTCCAGAACAACACCCCCGGCTCGCGCATCATCTCGCGCAAACGCATCAGGGTGAGCTGCACCACCGGACGCGGACGCCGCAGCTCAGTCATCGTGCAAAGCCCTTCCGGTCAGGGACACGAACACGTCTTCCAGCGTGGCCTTGCGGGTTCCCAGGCGCAACAGGCGTTGCCCGCGCTCTTGCAGCAGCGCGCGCAGCGCAGGCACCGCGCGCTCGGGCTCGAC
>PMJE01000399.1:2341-5089 GCA_003157315.1 Myxococcales bacterium
AGGCGCTCAGCCTCTTCCATGTAGTGCGTGGTCAGCAGCACTGTGCCGCCACGCGCGCGGTAGGCGGCCACCAGCCCCCAAATCTGCCGGCGCGACTGTGGGTCCAGTCCAGTGGTGGGCTCGTCGAGAAACAGAATCTCCGGTTCGGCCACCAGCGCGCAGGCGATGGCCAGTCTCTGCCTTTGACCGCCCGACAGCTTGACTACCCAAGCGTTCCGCTTCTCTTCGAGTTGCACGTCGGCCAGCAATGCCTCCAGCGGCCGCGGTCGCTGATAGAAGCTGCGGAAAAGGGTCAGCACCTCTTCTACGGTCAGCCGCTCGGGCAGACGTGTCTCCTGCAGGGCCACGCCCATCCGCTCGCGCAGCCTGATCTCGTTGTGCGCCCAATCCATGCCCAGCAGCTTCACTTCGCCGCCAGTGGGTGGAAGCAGCCCCTCCAGCATCTCGACTGTGGTGGTCTTGCCCGAACCGTTGGGTCCGAGCAGCCCGAAACATTCCCCGCGCGCAATGGAGAGGTCCAGGCCCTCCACCGCCAGCACCGCCCCCGCGCGCTTCTTTCCCGAACCTCGCCCCGCCTCGTAGATCTTGCGTAGGCCGCGGCAAAGTAGAGCCGGCTCAGCGTCGGGGGAGGTGGGGTTCACGCGACTTGCTATAGCGTGGCTGGCGCAGCTGCGCCACTGGGCTGCTGGGCCAGGCGGCCCTGTCGGGCCTCAAGCCGCCATGTGCCCAATGTTGCGCAGATGCCTCGGACAGGTAACAATATAGGTGTGAGGAAGCACTCCAATCGGGCCGAGCAAGATGTGGCCCTCCTCTATGCCCCCACCGAGGATGAGAAGGGTGCGCGATACATGCGGGTGCGAAAGGGCGAGCTGCAGATAGGCGAAGCTCGTCCGCTCGCCGAGGGGCAGTCGCTGTGCGGCCAGGAACTGGTGCGAATGCGGCGGCGCGCGGAATTGCCGATGCTGTTCGATGTCGAGGTGATTCATCCTGCCGAGCGACGGATGCGCGACACGATTGGGCCTGCGCAGGTAGCCTCTGACGAATACCGACGCAATTGGGAAGACACCTTTGCGCCGCACAAGCCGGGCAGCCAGCTCGCCAACTGACGCCTGCTCGCAATCCCCGAACGACGTGCCGGCGCGACATTCCTGTCCGGCTCAGGTCGCCTGTTGGGAGCAACACGTTTCGAGTGATCCGCGGTTTCGCGGAGCAACTAGCGAAGGCGCGGTACTGGCACGGTTCGTGCTTGTCAGTGACCCCGTGCGATTCGCCATTGTTTCCTTTACCCTTCTTGGATTCCTGGCATCCCTGCACAGTGCCTGCAGCAGCAATGGGGTGCTGGCGAGCAGTAACGCCACCTGCGACAAGAGCGGGACAATCGCCATTGCTTCGGACGGCTGCAATCTGTGCACTTGCACATCCGGCGCATGGCAGTGCACGACAGAGCCTTGTCCCGGGCTGGCCTGCCCAGCGCCCCGGCCACCCACCGATGAATTCCCCGACCAGGTGACCTGGGTGCGGGACCCTGCCTCGGGCCGCTGTTGCCGCTACGACAATCCCGGCAAGGCTCTGGAGAATGCGCCGGTCTACACGTCCCAGGTTGACTGTGAGTCCCTGCACTGCACTCCGGGCGCCGCCGTCCCTGCTGGCGATGGCTGCAACCAGTGCACCTGCGCGACCGACGGATCGAAGTGGACTTGCAGCGACCAAGTCTGCGAATCCAACCCGACGCCGATGTCTTCTGGCAAGGCCTGCGGCTTCTGGGAGGGCGGCTGTGGTGCGGGTGAGTATTGCGCTTTCGAGCCGCGCGACGCCTGCGGCTCGTTCGACGCGTCCTCGGTGTGTACCGCAATTTCCACCGATTGCACGGCAGACAAAGCTGTGGTGTGCGGCTGTGACGGCAACAATTACGATAGCCGCTGCCTGGCGGCCAAGGCCGGGATGGCCATCTGGGACGTTGGCCCCTGCCAAGGCTGGGTGAGCAGCCCTGTCCCCTGTGAAGGCGGGTCAGGCGCCTGCCCAGCAGATCAGTACTGCCCGTACCAGCAGGGCGATGGCTGTGGAACCTCCGGGACGGAGATCAACTGCGCGTGGCGGCCACAGGCCTGCACCCAAGACTCGGATCCGGTGTGTGGCTGCGATCGCAAACTATACGGAAACGCTTGCCTGGCGGCGGTGGCGGGCGTGGGCGTGCTGCAGTCGGGCGCCTGTCCGTAGGCAAAGCCGCAGCTTGCTTCTCCTGGCCTGCCAATTCCAGTTCCCCTGCCGGCGACCCGAACCTTGCCGCCGACGTCAGCGCAGCGATGGCGTACGATTCAATCCAGGAAACCCTGGTTGGTCTACGCGCGGGNNTTCTGCGCGTCGCCAATACTGGCTCGCTGCTTTCCGCAAAGGGTGAATGCAATGCAAAATAGATGGATCGAAAGATCGACACTCCGGTTTGACATCATGGCCGTCCTGGCGCTTTTGTGCGCGGCGGGCTTCGGTCTTGGCTGCTCCTCAACGACCAACACGCAGACTCCGAGTCAGTCCGGTGGCACAACCGGCACGAGCGGAAGCGGCGCAGGCGGTGCTGGCGGTGCGACTGCGACTGGTGGATCGAGTGGAACCGGAGGCTTGGCCGCGGGCGGTTCCAGCGCAACCGGTGGCTCCGCCTCGGGCGGCACCAGTGCAACGGGCGGTGCGGCTTCCGGCGGCACCAGCGCAACCGGTGGTGCGGCCAGCGGTGGCGCTAGTGCAACCGGTGGC
>PMJE01000003.1:0-5222 GCA_003157315.1 Myxococcales bacterium
CTAACCCCCCGACCCGACAAGCACGGTCAGGCGACGTGCGGATTTCTTTTCTGGGCGGGCTCGCGCGGGGCCGCGGCGGCGGTTGAGGGCGTCGCCGTGGTTGGCGCGCACGCGGTCGGCCAGGCGGGCGGGCGCGAGGACCTCGACATCGCCGGCCCAGCCGGTCAGCCAGCGTTCCAGCCAAGGCGTGATCGGGGCGTGCAGGGTGACGTCGAGGCCGCCGTCGAGCCGCAGTTCGCTCACCTGGGACGGGTGGATCTTGCGCTCGGCGACCAGGCGGGCGGCGGTAGACCGGAGGCGCAGGCGAATGACTTCGGCTTTGCCGGTCCAGGGGCCGAGATCGCCTTGTAGCAGCGGGGCGAGCTTGATGTCGCTGCGGCGGTCAAAGGTGTGACCGGTCGAACGGACTCGTCCGGCGCGGTCGAGCAGGAAGGTGCGAACGGCTTTGCGCCGGTGGCACCAGCCGATGAGATAGAGCGCGCCCGCGTGAACGTGAAGATGGTACGGGTCCACGTCTCGAACCGACGAAGCGCGCTCGCCAATCTTGCGGTACTCGACGGTCACGGTTTCACGGCGCTCGATGGCGTCGACCAAGGACCGCACGGCATCGCCGCGGCCACGATAGTCGCGCGAAGGTTGCTTGTCGGCGACGATGAGGTCGGCTGCGGCGTCGGAGCGTGCGAGCAGTTGGGCGGGCAGGGCGGCGCGAATTTTCTCCAGGGCCGAAATGGCGGCTTCGTGGAAGAAGGTGCCAGCCAGCCCGGCCAGAAGGTCGCGGCCCGCGGTCAGGGCGAGCGTTTCGGCAAAGCTCAGCGTCACGGAAAGGCGACGTTTGGGGCCGTCGACCAGACGCCATCGCAGACGTTTGCCTTCGCGTTCCTGATAGACGGGGACTCCTATCTCTTGCAGGACCACAAGGTCGCGATAGACGGTGCGCTCGGTGCAGCCGAGTTCGCCCGCGGCGTGCGGGACGGACAGTCCACCACCTTGGTCGAGCAGACGAACCAACCGCTGCTGCCGAGCCAAGGAGCTACCCCGCATCGGGGCTCAGTGTACGCCTGGTGCGATGCGGCGGTCAACACGCCCGGGACAGTTCTGCCCGGCACATCTCCTCGGTTCGTCAGCGCGGAACTATGCCCAGGTCGCGGCCCAGGGGCTGCCACTCGATTCCCAGGGTTAGTTCAAGTCGGCGATCGACGCTGATGTCCCGCCGCGCGGCCAGGAACACGCGCAGGCCAGATGCGGGCGCGATGACTGCGCGGCACGGACCGCCTCGGTCCAGATTGCTCTTCCTCATTGCCACCGGGCGTGTGCCCCAGGAGATTTGCCCCACGACATGAAGGCGTGACGATGATCGGTTCTTCGTGCACCGGGTGATCGCAGCAGGAGGAGAGTAGGGGCGCCATTGGCGCGGCACGTTTGCCGGGGACCTTTGGCGGACAGCGCGTTGCGCCCCCCAGAGGCCGCATCTGTTGTTTCCGCCACGTATCTTCCCGAGTACACTTCGGTTTCGGCAGCATCTCGGCCGGGAAAATTCTCTCTTGCCGACGCAACCGGGACTTTTCTTGGAATTGCCCGATTGGCAACATCGCCGACATGAACACCGGCGACACCGCATGGCTACTTGTTTCAACCGCTCTCGTTCTCCTGATGGTGCCTGGCCTGGCCCTCTTCTATGGCGGGCTGGTGCGGCCCAAGAACGTGCTGTCGACCTATATGCACAGCTTCTTGGCCATGGGGTTGATCACGCTGCAGTGGGTGGCATTCGGCTACTCGCTGGCTTTCGGGCCTGACCAGGGCGGGGTCATCNNCCGCACCTGCTGTTCATGGCCTATCAGATGATGTTCGCCATCATCACGCCGGCGTTGATCTCGGGCGCGTTTGCCGAGCGCCTCAAGTTTTCGGCCTATGTTCTCTTCACCCTGCTGTGGGCGACGTTCGTCTATGATCCGCTGGCCCACTGGCTGTGGGCTGACGGCGGCTGGCTGCAGAAGTTGGGCGCGCTCGATTTCGCCGGCGGCATCGTGGTGCACGTCAGCTCGGGCTTCTCGGCCTTGGTCTTTGCCCTGGTGCTGGGCAAGCGCCTGGGCTACCCGCGCGAGCGCATCCTGCCGCACAACCTGACCATGGTTCTGCTGGGCGCGGGTCTGCTCTGGTTTGGCTGGTTCGGGTTCAACGGCGGCAGCGCCCTGGCTGCTTCGGGCGTGGCTGCGCTGGCTTTGGTCAATTCGCAACTGGCTGCGGCCATGGGCGGCATGGTGTGGTTGGTGGTGGACCTCGCTCGCTATGGCAAGGCGTCGGCCTTGGGCTTTGCCTCTGGCTTCATCGCGGGTCTGGCCACGGTGACGCCGGCTTCGGGCTACGTCGGGCCGATGGGTGCGCTGGCCATCGGCGCTGCTGCGGGTTTGGCCTGCTACGGCGCTGTAATGCTCAAGGGGAAGCTCGGGTATGACGACACGCTGGACGCGTTCGGGGTTCACGGGGTGGGCGGCGCAGTCGGGTCCATCTTGCTGGGCGTGTTCGCGTTGCGGGTGTGGAACCCGGGCGGCGCAGATGGCCTGTTGGCCGGTAATGCGGCGTTCTTTGGCAAACAGCTGCTCGCCGTGGCTGCGGGCATCGGCTATGCAGTCGTGGGTACGTTCGTGCTGCTCAAGCTGGTCGACGCGGTCGTCGGTTTGCGAGTCGGTGCCGAACAAGAACACGAGGGGCTCGACATCCACTTGCACGGCGAAGAGGGCTACAACATGGGCGTGGGCGTCACCTCGCGAGGCTCTGNNTTCCCGCCTCTGGCGTGGCCGGCTCGTCTTGCCAGTCGGTGACTTCCGCCCGGAAGAAAGGCGACAACCCTTTTGCGGGCGCCTGCTTCATGGTTGAGCCCATGTCCAATGCCCGGCGCCAGGCCGAGGCGTGGCGCAGCTCAAGGCCGCAGGATGCCGCCGCCATGGACAAGATCGCCGCGCAACCATCGGCCGCCTGGTTCGGCGATTGGAACGGCCGCATTGACTACGACCTTGAGATCTACGTGCGCCGCCATGCTCGCTCCGACGCGTTGCCGGTGTTCGTGCTGTACAATGTTCCAAACCGTGATTGCGGCCAGTATTCGCGGGGCGGCGCCACTGGTCCAGAGCGCTACAAGACTTGGATCGACCGCGCCAGGAAAGGCATCGGCTCGATGCGAGCCGTGGTGGTGCTGGAGCCGGATGCGCTGGGCCTGATGGACAGGTGCCTGACACCGGCCGACCAGCGGGCACGCCTGGACATGATTTGCTACGCGGTCCACACGCTGGAATCCACGCCGGGCGCAGCGGTATATATCGACGCGGGCCACGATGCCTGGCTGCCGGCGGCGGACATGGCGGATCGCCTGAAAAGGGCGTGCATCGCCGACGCCACGGGCTTTGCGCTCAATACCTCGAACTATCGCGCCACCGAGGATCTGATTCGCTTCGGCCACGAGATCTCAGCCCGCGTCGGGGGCAAACACTTCATCATCGACACAGCCCGGAACGGCAACGGACCGCCGCAAAACGCCGCCGGCGAAGCCGCTTGGTGCAACCCCGATGGACGCGCGCTCGGCACTCCGCCCACCACCAACACAGGAGATCCACTGGTGGACGCATTCTACTGGGTCAAGCCGCCGGGAGAATCGGACGGCACATGCAACCACGGCCCGCGCGCTGGCGCTTGGTGGCCCGAGCACGCGCTTGGGCTGGCCAAGAGAGCGACATGGTGAGACTCGGAGGCGTCGCACGCGTGGCTCGCGACGCCGCTGTGTGCGCGCCGTCACTGGCCTTATCGGGATCAGGTTGACGGAAGGGTCCAAATCGAACAACCTCGCCCCATGAGTTCTTCGGAGCAGAGCGGGGGACCGCCTCGCGAAAACCAGTCTTCCTCGGCCGCGGGCGCGGCGCCCGTCCCAGTCCCGGCGCCTGCCTCGGTTTCTGGCTCGATCCGAGCGCCAGCCACGGCCCCAGTTCCAGCGCCCGTCCCGGTTCCGGTGCCGGCGCCTGCCTCGGTTGCTGGTTCCATCCCAGCGCCTATACCGCCTCTTGCCTCACTTCGGACGCCTGCTTCGGCCCCGGTCGCGGCGCCGGCCCCGGTCGCTGCTCCAACCCCGGTGGCTCCGCCGGCCCCAGCGCCACCATTGGCTCCTGGCTGGCTTCGGACGCCCGCTTCGGCCCCGATCCCGGCCCGACCCCCAGTGGCTCCGCTGGCCCCAGCGCCACCACTGGCTCCTGGCTGGCTGCGCGCGCCTGCTTCGGCCCCGGTTCCGGCGCCCGTCGCTGCGCCATTCCCGGTCGCTCCGTCGGCGCCCGTTCCAGCACCGCCTCCTGCCTGGCTTCGGCCACCTGCTTCAGCTCCGGTTCCAACCCCGGTCGTTGCGCCTGCACCTGTCGCTGCTCTGCTCCCGGCGACGGAGCCGGTACCGGCCTCGGTTTCGGCCCCGGCCCCGGACTCCCCTGTGGCGCCGGCCCCGGTTGCGGCCTTGGAGCCAGCGCCGGATGCGGTCCCTGAGCCAGCCCCGGCTGCAGAGCCCGTCCCGGCACCTGCTCCGGCTGTGGCGCCGGTTGAGGTTGTGCGCTACCTGCCCAACGAGGTTGACGTCCCACTTCGCGCACTGCTTGCTCTGTTCGTGATCGGTTTCGGCGTGTGGGTCATCTTCGCTTGGGCAAGGTACGACAAGAACGCGGCGCAGACCGAGCAGGGCTGGCACAAAGGGACCCGGCAGCTCATTGAGCTGACGCTGGTTCGCGAAGATCACGACCGGCTGGCCTGCGCGTCGGCTCTCACGGTGGAGGGTTTGAACTGCGGGTACGACGCCGCCTCGCGGCCGCGCGTGCCCACACCGGACGAAGCCCACGTTTTGCGGCCCTACTGCAACGTGAAGAACGAAGTGCTGCTTGGGGCAGGGCTGTGGGATTCCCCTGGAATGCGTGGGGCGTTGCCAACTGAGCGATTCACCGTCGTGTGCAATCTCGACATTGTCGGTGTGATCAAGTCGGTGTCCACGCGTTGGGAGCTGAACGGCAAATTCGATCCGACCAAGCAGAGTCTGCCGGTTGGGACTCTCACCGACTGCGTGATTCCGCAATGACGGTGTTCGCTGTCACGGCAAGGTTCGCGCGGGCGGCGCGCTCGGCCTGGCAGCGCGTGACGGCCGCCTGGGCGTCGGCGTCACCAACCGAACGGGCAACCACGGTCTTTCTCGGCCTCATGATCGT
>PMJE01000003.1:5264-5447 GCA_003157315.1 Myxococcales bacterium
TTTCCCGCCCTGTGCTTCGGCATCCTGTCGATGTTGCTGGCCTACTGGCTCGGGAGGGCCTACTTCCGGACGGCGCGTGCCGGCTTGATGGCAGCGGCCTTCGTCGCCGCCGATGGGTTCTTCATTTCCTATTCCCGCGTTGGGCTGATGGACGGAATTCTCACCAGCCTGCTGCTTTGGTGC
>PMJE01000284.1:0-261 GCA_003157315.1 Myxococcales bacterium
GGCCAAGGATGTGCGGGGCGCGGTCAAAGCCATCGCTCCGGCCCTGCGCGATACCACAGAGCGTGTGGCCGTGCAGGCGGTGATGGCCTTCGCGGCTCTGTCTTCCGAAGACGAGTACTTCGAGCACATCGGTCCGGTGCTGGATTCGACCAACCTCAACATGGCCAAAGCCGCGGTCGAGGCACTCAAGCGCTTCAGCTCGCTGCGCGCGGTGGACGCGCTTGAGCGCAAGTTGCACGCGGGCCCGCATGCCATCCGGCT
>PMJE01000284.1:298-10522 GCA_003157315.1 Myxococcales bacterium
CGACGAGGATTGGTGGGTGCGCGAACGGGTCATGGACGCTCTGGTCAGCATGGCGGGCAAGCAACTCACCCGGCACCTGGTCAGCTACCTGCAAGATCCGTCTGACATCGTCCGACGCTATGCGGTCGATGCGCTCTTGCGCCTCAAGGATCCCGGGGCGCTGGGGGCGCTGGTGCGGGCGGCACAAAGCGATGCGGATTGGTGGGTGCGCGAGCGCGCNNTCGGCGATCGCCGAAGCATCCCCTACATCGTCGATCTGCTGAACCGCGAACCAGAACTGCAACGGGTTTGCGTCGCGGCCCTGCAGGCGATGAAGGCCGACGAGGCCGCGCCCCAGGTGGCGGCGCTCTTGCCCACCGCCGATTGCGAGATGAAGCTCGCTCTGATTGCCTGTCTGGCCACGCTGGATGAGCCTGGCCAGGCGCCGGCAATTCTGCCGCTGCTGCAGGACGCGGATCATCGCGTGCGCAGCGCTGCGCGCGAGTTGCTGGCCCGCTGGAACATCGCGGGCGCGCAGGACAGCGCGAGCGAAAAGGACTCGCTTTCCCTGCTGGAGCGACTGCTGCTCGGGCTGGCCAAGAATGACGGCGACGACCTCATCCTGGCGGGCGGGCTGCGCCCCACCATGAAGAAGATGGGCAGGGTCGTGCCTCTCGCCAGCCACGTGTTCTCTTCCGCGGACATCGAAGACATCATCTCTCCCTATCTGAGCGTCAAGCAGGTGGCCGACTTGCAGGCCTTGCGCGACGTAGATTTTTCGCTGGCGCTCAAGTCGGAAGGGCTGCGTTTCCGCGCCAACGTGTTTCGCCAGATGCCGGGGCTGTCGGCCGTGTTCCGCATCGTCAAGGATCGCATCCCGGTGTTGGAAGACCTGGGCCTGCCCCCGGTGGTGAAGAGCTTCGCCGAGCTGAAGAACGGCCTGGTGCTGGTGGGCGGCCCGACCGGCGCGGGCAAGTCCACCACCCTGGCGGGCATCATCGACCACATCAATCGCACCAGCTCGCGCCACATTGTCACCCTGGAAGACCCGATCGAGGTGATGCACAAACAGAAGAAGTGCCTGATCAATCAGCGTGAGCTGGGAACCCACACTGCCTCGTTCGAAAATGCCTTGCGCGCGACCCTACGCCAGGATCCGGATGTCATCTTGGTCGGCGAAATGCGTGACCTGGCCACGGTACAGTTCGCAGTGACCGCATCGGAAACCGGCCATCTGGTGTTGGGGACCTTGCACACGGTTTCGGTCGACACCACCGTCGATCGTCTGGTCAGCCTGTTTCCCCCGGGACAACAGCCGCAGGTGCGCTCCTTGCTGGCCGACACCCTGCGCGCGGTGATGTGCCAGTACCTGGTTAGGCGCAAAGACGGTCAAGGGCGGGTCATCGCGGTCGAGATCATGATCAACAACGAGGCGGTTGCCAACCTCATCCGCAAGGGCAAGACTTTCCAGATCCCGTCGGTGATCGCCACCCAACGTGACGCCGGTATGCAGTCCATGGACGCGGACTTGGAACGTCTGTGGAGGGCCGGGCTGGTGAGCGCCGAGGAGGCATACCTGAAAGCCGCCAACAAGAAGAACTTCGAGTTGGTGGTGGCCGGTCCGGACGCCGCCAAGATCAAGGCTGAGGTCAAGGCAAGCGAAGCCACGACCGCCGCCCGCGTGCAGGGAGAGAAAGTGGAATGACGATCCCGGCGAGTTCTGGACTTCTTGCCAGGAGGGCAACGCCTTGGCGCGCCTAGATTCCTTCCTACGTCTGGTGGTTGAGCAGAAGGCGAGCGATCTGCACTTTCACTCCGGCGTGGTGCCCCTGATTCGCCACGACGGCGATCTGGTGCCGCTCGACTTTCGCGCCTTGAGCGAGACCGACGCGCGTCGGTTTCTGTTGGAAATCCTTACGCCCGAGCAGCGCACGGCCTTCGATCGCGATCAGGAGCTGGACTTCATCTACGAACTGCCCGAGGCGGGACGTTTTCGCGCCAACCTGTTCCAGCAGGCGCGCGGCATTGGATCCGTGTTCCGCATCATCCCCAACCGCCTGCCGACGATTGAAGAGCTCTCCCTGCCGCCGGTGGTGAGAAAGCTCACCGAATTGCAAAACGGCCTGGTGCTGATCACCGGACCGACCGGCTCGGGCAAGACCACCACCCTGGCGGCGCTGGTGCATGAGATCAACAAGACCTCAAGTCGCCACATCATCACGATTGAAGATCCCATCGAGTACGTGCACGCGCCTCTGCAAAGTGTGGTCACCCACGTCAGGTGGGCCGTCACGTGGAAAGCTTCTCGAGCGCCTTGCGCTCAAGCTTGCGCGAATCGCCTGACGTGGTGGTGACGGGCGAGATGCGCGATCTGGAAACCATCCAGGTGGCGCTGCAGGCGGCCGAGACCGGAGTTCTGGTGTTCGGAACCCTGCACACCAACTCTGCGTCCAAGGCGGCCGACCGGATCATCGATGTATTCCCCGACGAATCGCGCGACCAGGTGCGCGGCGTGGTGTCGGTCATGCTGCGCGGGGTGCTCGCGCAAATGCTATGCAAGCGGACCAGCGGCGAGGGGCGCGTGGCGGTGTTGGAGGTCATGCTGCAGACCATTGGCATCTCGAATCTCATCCGCGAGGCCAAGTGCTACCAGATCGATGCCTATCTGCAGACCGCTGATCCGGGCAGCGGCATGCAATCCCTGGACAGCTGCATCTTCCAATACATCAAGGAAGGCGTCATTACTCTGGAGGAAGGGCTGCGCGTGGCCAACTATCCCGACGTGGTTCGGCGGATGGCGGCCGAACTGCCCGAAGAGATCTGATGGAGTTGTCGCGCAGACAGTGGCTGGTCGAGGCGCAGGCGCTGGAGAAGCGCAAAGAGGCGGGGCCCGCAGCCCTGGCCTACTTGCGCGCCGGATCGTGCGACGATGCCGTGAGACTGTATCTGTCAATAGGCAGCTTCATTGAAGCGGGACAGGCGCTCTTGCGCAGCATCGATTACGACCGGCGCAAACGCGCTGACCTCGACGCGAACCATAGGAGAATCGCGGTCAAGGCTGCCATCTGCTTCTCGCGTGGCGGCGACGTCCGAGCAGCGGTGCAGTTGTTCCTGGCCGCGGGAGAGCGCGGCCGGGCGGTGGCGCTGCTGCAAGAAGCGGGGGATTTCGTCAACGCCGCGCGTGTGGAGGCCGATCCCACGGGGCGAGTCGAGCTGCTGGGGTACGGGCGGCAGGAGCCCGGGGCTGCGCAGGAGGCCGCCTCGGTGGAAGCCGCCCGTAACTTGGAACGCGCAGGCAAACTCGACGCAGCCATGGATGCATATGCACGACTTGGGCAGTGGTCGAGTGCTGCTGGGCTGGCCCAGCGCCTGGGGCACACCGAGAAGGCCGCTGGTTTCTTCGCCGAGGCCGGCCAAACGTTCGAGGCGGCGGCGTGCTTCCGCAAGATCCGCGACGCCAGCCGGGAGCTGGAGCAGCTTATCAAGCTTACCCCTGCTGATCCGCACTACCGCGAAGCCTGCGTGCGCGCCATCGCCATCGCCTCCGATCGCGCCGAGCTGACCTTCGAATTGGAGCGTTTTCTGAAGAGATTCCTCGACGCCGGGCCGGGCACCAACAGTGAGGTCGATGCCTGCTACCAGTTGGCCCTGCTTTTTGAAAGCCACGAGTTCCCGGAAAACGCGGCGGCCTGCTATCGCAAAATATTGGCCGTGCGGCCGAGCTACCGTGATGCCCTGGATCGCTTGAAAGCTGCGGAAACCGACTTCCGCGGAACTGCCGCCAAGGACTATGAGCGCGTCTTCAAGGAAGAACTGGCCTTTCGCGGGGCGGTCAAGCGGAGTGAAGCACCATCCCCCGACGACGACAAGGCGGCTTTCGGCGTGCTGCCGGACCTGCCCGATTTGCCTGAGCTTCCCGAGCTGCCCGAGCCGGCCGCGCCCTCCCCGGTCGGGCCCGAGCTGACTTGGGGAGTGTCAACCCAGCTCGGACCCCAGGGCGTCGCCCTGGAAGAGGGCGCCCTCGTCAATCGACGCTATCGCCTGGATAGGAAGATCGGCCAGGGTGGCATGGGCGTGGTGTGGAAAGCCGTCGACCTGGAACTCGACGAGATCATCGCGATCAAGTTCCTGGCGGCACAGCTGGTGGACGAAGAAACCCTTGGCCGCTTCAAGCAGGAGGTTTCGCTTTCCCGGCGCTTTAGCCACCCCAACATCATCCGGCTCTACGACATCGGAACCTGCGCCGACCAGAAGTACATCACCATGGAGTTGCTCAGCGGCCATGATCTGGGGGAGATCATGCATCGCGCGCCGCTCGATTTCGATCAGGGGTTGTCCCTGCTGGTGCAGGCGTGCCAAGCGCTGCAAGTCGTTCATGAGCAAGGGGTAATCCACCGCGACATCAAGCCGGACAACTTCTTCATCACCGACCAAGGCGTGCTCAAGGTCATGGACTTCGGCATAGCCAAGCACCACAGCGCCAGCCGCGGACTCACCCGCGCGGGCATGATGGCAGGCACGCCACAGTACATGGCTCCCGAGCAGGCCAACAACTTCGGCGGCGTCACCCATCTCGCGGACCTCTACGCTCTGGGCTGCATCGCCTATCAGATGTTCACTGGAGCGGTTCCCTTCGACGCCGAAGAGGTGATGCCCATTCTGGTCGCCCACATGTCTCGCGCGCCGGAGCCGCCCCGGCAGCGCAATCCTGCCATCCCGGACGAACTGGAGACGGTCATCCTCAGGTTGCTGGCAAAGAAACCCGAGACGCGGGTACAAAGCTGCCGCGAATTGGCCACGATCCTGTCTGGCATCCGCTTGCGCCTGCCCAGACCACCGAACGGCTCCTCGTCCGTGGCTTCCCGTGCGCGCGGCTTCCCGTCCGAGGGTACCTGACACTGCCCTGGAGGCTTCCCGCCTCCCTGTCGTATTATGGTCACCGTGTCTTGGTGCCGGTTTCTCCTCTACTACCCCAGCGGGAGGTCCCATGTCTAGTCACGTGCGTCCTGTTCTTGTGAAGTTGGCCGTGCTGTCGCTGTCCTTCGTCGCCGCCGCAGCAGCCGGGTGCGGCAGCGAGGATGGCGCCGCAGCATACTTTGGTACTACCATCGGCGCGACCTGGAACTACGCCGTCACGCCCGCCAGTGGCAGCGGCTACACGGAAACGACGCAAAACACATCAGGTTCGTCATCAACTTTGCTGCGAACGTCCACCCTGAGCAACGGAACGCCTTCCACCACTTCGTTCGCGCTGGATTCCGATGGGATATCCATCACCGGCGGGACCTCCATGACCTCGCAGTATGCCTACGCGCCTCCCTGCCTGCTCCTGCCGTCGAATACGACGCCGGGGTTTTCGACCTCCAGCACCTCCACCGAAACGGGCCAGGGTTACACGACCCAGACGGTCGCGGTTGCGATCACAATAGATGGGATCGAAACCGTCGTGGTTCCCGCAGGGACGTTCTCTGCGCTGAAGGTCACACGCCTTTTCTCGGAACCCACTGTTAGCTACAACGTGAAGTGGTATGCGTCTGGCGTTGGTTGTGTGAAAACCGTCAACGAGAACGACCTCCAGGCGGTCCAGACGACCTGGGAATTGACTTCCTACAACATTCCCTGAGGATGGCAGGAGACGCGAGCGGAGCGTTCGTCAGGACGTTTGTGGGCTCTGCTGGACCAAGCGCGTTATCGCACTGCGCATGCCGCTGCCCAGCCCGAAATCCACGCGATCGGATTTTCTTGACAGCCCGCTCTTCGGGCTCAACCTTGGAGCCACAAAGGACTGAAGAAATGGCTATCAAGACTGCTCCCAAGCCCGCACCGGCACCGATAAAGAATGCGAAACCGGCAGCTCCTGCTGCCAAGGCGAGCGCCACCTACCAGCCGACGCAGGAAGAGATCGCGGCTCGCGCCTTCGAGATCTTCCAACGCGAGGGCGGGAACGACCAGGAAAACTGGCTTCGTGCCGAGCGAGAGCTGATCGCGCGTGGTCGTCGCTAGTCGCGCGGCGGGATCTGCCTGCTATCGCCCTGCGTAGTCGGTGCCTTTCTCTCGTTTCCCGCTAGTGAGAACCTGTCCCGGAGTCGGTTTGACGCGGAGGTGATCTGGCGTCAGGTATTGCTTGGCGGCCGATTCAACGTTGCGCTGTCTGCGCCAGGATGAACGTCGTCCGCCGCTGTCGCTGCATCCCCCGAACGCACCGCGCCTAGGGCCAGCGCGCACAGGCCACAGAGCGAGAACAACGTCTGGTTGGTCGCTACAATCTGATGGCCGCTCGTGGCCATCAGCACAAGGCCGTAGCCACGCAGTCGTGACACCGCATCACCGGTGAGGCAGCCTGCTGCGGCTACAGTCACGCTCACATAGGCAGCCACCACCATGGCGGCGTAGGCCTTGCCTGCCAAGCCCGCGGTGACCGGCAAGTCAAAGCGAAGCCCATAGAGAGCCACCACCTGTGCGAGGCCGAAATATCGCACGATAGCCACGGACATGAGGGCGATGGACACCAGCCCGGCACCAATCATTAATACCACTCGAAGACTGCGGCGCGGGCGCGCGCGAAGCAAGACTGGTGACAGCAGCAGGCCCAAGAAAGCACTAGTGAGGGCCATGCGGCCGCCCTGGCCGAGGAGAAATGGCGCCCATCCCATACGCTCACAGAACATGGTCGCGGTGTGCACGACGACGGGAGCGGCAAACAAAGTCACCGCAAGTTTCATGCGCACGGGGCAGCGTCGGTGCCACAGCCCTGCGGCCACGAACCCGGCCAGGAAAGCGTGACTGATGCGAAGGTAGGCCACGAAGCGGTCAGGAACCGGCAGCACCAGAACGCCAGCACTGGCCAGGATCACGAAGAACAGCCCAATAGTGCTGACCGTGATGCGCATCGAACGCGGAAAGATGGTGTCGCCCCGTACGGCCCGCAGCAGCACCACGGCCACCAACACTACGCCGAGCACGCCCCCCAGGTTGGACATGAACACCCCGAGGTCGGACAAGACCCGGGCCACTCCCCAGGCGGGCTGGCTGGGCAGAAACACATGCGACGCCAGCCGAACAAGCAAAAGGTCGGCCAGCGCAGCCGTGGCGAGCACGGCGGTCAGGTTGGGGCTAGGGATGGCTTTCTGCATGGGCGACCAGTATAGGCTGGCTACAGCCCGACGGGAAACTGCGCGCCGACCGAAGGGCTGTCCCGCGGCTCGCGGCCCGCTTGCACACACGCTCTTCGCCTTCCGAGTACCCCACACGAACACGCTCACCCTCTCGCTCACGCGGCCCGCGAGCCGCGAACCGGCCTGCCTGGGTCCCTGAATCTCCCGACGGCCGTGGTTATCACAACACTCGCGCTCGCTTCATCACGGCGCTAGCCTACACGAAAGAGCGGCCCCCCGATGTTTCACAGCTCAGCGACAAGTATACTGGTCACACTTCTCGCAGCCGCGACCAGTGAGTCTCCCTTCGTGGTGGCCTTGGATCCAGGACATGGCGGATCCAATCGCGGGGCGCCCACGGCCAGCCCCGAGCTGTACGAAAAACACCTGACCCTCGACATCGCCCGCTTGGTGCAGCGGCGCTTGCTGGGCGAGCCAGGCCTCAAGATCGTGTTGTGCCGCACCGGCGATTTCCTGGTGCCTATCCGCGCACGTGCCCGCTGTGCAAACCAGGCCAGGGCGCGCCTGTTTCTCAGCATCCACGCCAATGCCGCGTCGGTAGAGCAAGGACCGGGAAGCCAGCGCGGCTTCGAGATCTTCGTGCTGCCGACCTCGGACGTCGATCAGGAGGTGGCACGGGCGACTTTGCTGGCTGACGACGACGCCCAGGCTGCCTGGGCCGCTCATCGCGCTCGCGCCACCGCGGTCGACAGCCTGGCTGCAGCTCGACGCATCCGCTGGCGGCTGTCCGACGCGCTCGGCTCGGATCGGGATCGCGGCATCAAGCAGACCGGCGCGACCCTGGATGTGCTGCAAGGCCTGGACATGCCAGCCGTGCTGGTCGAGGTGGGATTCCTCGACCACGCGGAGGAGGGTCGTCTTCTGATTTCGGAAGAGGGCAAGAAGATCGTGGCGACTGCGCTGGCCGGCGCCATCACCGACATACGTAGCCGCGAACTGCGCGGGCAGCGAGATCCCATGACCACCACGCCACCCGGTCAGCGCCGAGGCACGACGGCCGGACAAGCGGCGAGCGTCAGCGGTCCGCGACCCTGAGCTCAGCCTCAGGCCGGCGCAGGCGCAAGAAGAACGACTTGAGCAAGGCCGCGCTTTCCGTGGCCAGCACGCCGGGAACCACCTCGACCTGGTGATTGAGTCGCGCATCGTCGAGCAGACGGTAAAGGGTGCGCGCAGCTCCGGCCTTGGGATCGTCGCAGCCGTAGTAGAGCCGTCGTATGCGAGCGTTGACCAGGGCACCGGCACACATCGGACAAGGCTCCATGGTCACATAAAGATCCGCGTCGACCAGGCGCCAACTCCCCAGCGCGGCTGCCGCAGCTCGCAAGGCGATGATCTCGGCGTGTGCGGTCGGGTCACTCAGACACTCGCGCTGGTTGTGCGCCATAGCCACCACCTGACCGCGCACCACCACCACGGCACCTACCGGCACTTCCCCTGATCGGCCCGCCTGCTCGGCAGCCTGCAGGGCCAGGCGCATGTAGGCCTCGACCGGAGCCAGGTCAGCCGGGGTATCGAGTTCAGCTTCTGCGGAACGAAGGAGCGACATCGTCAGGCCGGGCATTGTAGCGCGAAATCGGCGAGGATGAGAGCAACGACTGGAAACTGCCAACAAAAAGCCGATCGCTTCACCCACAATTGTGGCACCATGATCGGTAGGCAGCCGGCGCTGGCACAGGCCAGGCTGTTCGTGGCGGTTGCGGTGCAGTTCGATTGCCGCACAGCCAGGTCCATCAGCAACGGAGGAACGGCTTGAAACAAGACGGCCCGTGGTCGCCGTGGCAGCGCCTGATCGGACCCAGCCCGCGCATCCAGGGTGCCGAGCAGCGCACGGCCGCACACCTGATGGCCGTGCTGATGCTGGCACATGTCGCAGCCATCGTGCTGGGGCTGGTCTTGAGCGATCTGTTCTGGCGACGCACGCTCGGCACCAGCATCCTGCGCGATTGGGATGTCGTCGGGATCATCGCCGGCGCGGGCCTGATCGCGGTGTCGTTTCTGCTGCTGCGCGCTGGTCTTTACCGGGCGGGCGTGGCGCTCTATCTCGCCTGCACTACCGCGGTGCCCCTGACCGTGCCCTTTCTGGGGTCGGTCCAATACGAGATCGCCTTGCTGGCCTCGGGCATCATCCCGGTCCTCATCGCCGCCATCGCCCTCTCCCACCGCTGGGTGCTCGGCGTGCTGGCGACCCTCGTGGCGGTTGGGATGGTGGAACTGCTGGTCTTCCCCGTGCCGCCCCGCCTGGCCACCGCCGGCTTCGAAATGCTTGTCGTCGTGCTGGTCAGCGGCGTCCTGGTGCTGGTCCTGCGCCGTCACCAGACCGCGCTCTCGCGTATTCGCCTGCAGACCATGCACTCCAACGAGCATGCCGCACGCCGAAGCGAGCGGCACTATCGCACCCTGTTCGAGACGGTTACTGACGGAATATTCCTGGTCAGGCGCGACGAGAAATTAATCGAGGTCAACAACGCGGCCTGCCGCCAGCTCGGGTACACGCGCGACGAACTGCTGGGCATGCCACTTGTCGAGATCGTGGCGCCGGAGGCACGCGAGCAACTGCCCGAGGTACAGCGCGAGGTGATCTCCAAGGGCTTTGTGAGGGTCGAGGGGGCCCAGCGGCGGAAGGACGGTAGCACCTACCCGGTCGACTTGACCGTGAGCATGACCGAATTGGATGGCGCGGCCGCGTTCATGGGCGTGTCCCGTGACATCACCGAGCGGCGGCACGCCGAGACGGAGCGCCGTCGACTGGAGGAGCAGCTGCAGCATGCGGTGAAGATGGAATCCATCGGCCGGCTGGCNNGACTTCAACAACCTGCTGACCGCCATCCTGGGCAACCTGGAGTTGGCCAGTCAACGGCTGCGGAGCGATAATGAGGCTCAGGAGCTGCTGGGCGAGGTGCGCGATGCGGCCGTGAGTGCGGCCGGGCTGACCCGGCAACTGCTTGCTTTTTCGCGCAGGCAGATCGTCGAGCCGCGTCTGGTCGACCTGAACGAGCTGATTGCGCGCATGCACAAGATGCTGGCGCGCCTGATCGGAGAGGACGTTGAGCTGCGCACCCTGCCCGGCCCG
>PMJE01000159.1 GCA_003157315.1 Myxococcales bacterium
AACACCACCAGTTTGCACCCAGGTACCAACCTCATTGTCAGCCGGCAGCATGTCGAGCAGAGACAGGCTCCCCAAATCCTTCACCGGCATGAGATCGGCCTCGTATTCCACCCAAATAACACTGAGGTCGTCTATGCTCTCCGGGTTGAGAAAGGACAATTGCCCGGCGGTATAGACAATGGTGTAATCAGTTCCATTGGTGAGCTGCACCCCATCGACGTAGACGCGTTCTGATGCGGCGACGATGTACTTGCGTGAAAGTTGGTACATGCTCTGGCGAGGCCCGGTAATGAAATCGCGCACCAGCTCCCCGCGCCGGAACCCGCCGGTGGCGGCCAGGCTGGCCTTGGGCTCCGCCCCTGGGGTGGCCACTTTCGCATACGCTCCTTGCAACAGCAACGGCCGGTCAAGCCCCTCTTCCACCGTCTGATACTTGAGCTGGTCTTCCACATGCACGTCGCGAAGCACGTCTTTCTGTGCGCCTAGATACTCTCCCTTGTACTGCAGGGTGCGAATTCCTGGCTTGTCCAGTGTGCCGTAGTCCAGGCGCGCGGAAGCGCTCAGATTCCGATCCTCCGAGAAGCTGTGGCCAAGGGAGATATTTCCGTCCCCGGTGTCGTAGCGTTGGGGATCCCACTGATGCTTGTGGAAGTCGTAGGGCGTTTGCGCGTTCACCCTGCCGAAGACGTGGGCTGTGGTCTTGCTCTCGTTGCTCTCAGTGAGCCCGAGCTTGCGTTCCACGAAATGATCGATGTTCACGTCGAAGACCTGCGCGCCGCCCTCGGGAAACATCACGGTCCACTGGGTGCCATTGAGCACCGTGCCCAGGCTGCCTTCATTTCGGGTCAGGTTGTCGACAACGGTAAAGAACCGGATGAATTGGGTCAAACGATTGTACTGGGCGACCTCTTTGTCGGTCGTGATGTAGACGTAGCTAGGGTCCACCTCGACGCCGGTAATGTTGCGGCTCTTGAGCGCGCCCTGCTGCGGGAAAATCAACAACGAGTCATCGGAAGTATTGAGCGTATAGAGCCCGTTGTCGGTCCCGACCCACACAGTGCTGCCGTCGATGGTGAAGACGCGGATTTGTTGCGCTTTCATCATCTCCAGCGAGAAGTTGGTAAACACGCGCTGCAAGATGCGAAATCGCGACAATCCGGCATCAGTGCGGCACCACAGATCATCGGCTACCTGATAGAGTTCCGCCACATCCGTGCCGACCAGCCCGTCGGCCTCGCCAAAACCGCGCAAGCCGTCCACATCGGGGCTGTAGTAGGCGATGCCTTCCCGGGTAGCAAACCACACTTGCCGGCCCACAGTCAGGGCATCGTTCACTACCTTCGAGGGCAAACCGTCCTTTTCGGTGTACACACGGATAGTGCGGTCCAATTTGCGGTAGCGCGCGACCCCCTTGTTGGTCGCAAACCACACGAACTGGTCGTCGAACGCCACCGCAGTGACCACCTGGCTAGGCAGGCCGTCGTCCATGGTGATACGGGTGGCGCGCCGGCTGCGCGAATCGAAGCGAATGACGCCGTCATCAGTGGCCACCCACACTATCTGGGCATCCACCGTCATCTTGTTCACGTTGGCGCCTGCCGGGAAGACGCTCCAGCGGCCCTGCGTCTGGTAGATGAAGGCTTCGCCACCCCCAATCCACATGCCCTCGACCGGATCCACGGCCAGGGGCGGTGTGCGGGCCCACGCAGGCGTCACGTAGCTACAGGCCAACAGGGCTGCGGCGATGGCCGCTCGTCTCATCATGGCGCTATTGGCCCGGCCTAGGCAGAGACTTTCTTTACCTTAAGCTTCGCAATGTCGACCTCCCCCAACCCCGCCTTCCCAGCGAGCTCGATATGCCTGACATCAGCCGGTGTCATGTTCTTGTTGTTGAACTTGGCAAGGGTCAGCCCGTAGGCATCGACCGAGGCAATGCGACGGCCGGCCACGATGCGCCCAGGCTGGGCCGTGTCGCCCGGCCCGGCGGGGCCGTTGCTGAGCAAGGCGCGCGTGCCGTCGATGATGCTGAGGCTCGGCCTGATAACCAGGCCGAGATCGGCGATCGCCTGGTGCAGATCCAAGGCAGTGTGAAAGATCTGCCGGTCATAGACCAGCCCCATTTGATTCTTAAGCGCGAACGACACCCCGGACTGGTAGTGCGCCTTTGCCGCTGCCACGTTGATGAACACGTCGGCCGACAACAGGCTCTTGGCCACGTCCGTGGTCTTCAGCGACACACCGCCCTTGACCTCGGTCTTCTGGAAGTCAGTGGCGGCCGACAGCAGCTTCACCTTGGCGGCTGGCAGCGTTGCCATGGCCTCCATCAGGCCGCAGCGCTTGAGACACATTTCGCCCTTGGCCTGCGGAAACTCCACGATCATGACCCCCTTGGCTTTGGCGTCCAGGCACGCCTTGGCCAGCGCCAACACGGTCTGCGGATGCGTCGTGCTGCCCCATTCGGCGGGATTGGCGAAGGCCGCGTTGGGCTTGATGACCACGAAGTCACCCTTCTTGACGAATTTGCCAATGCCGCCCAGAGCCGCGAGAAGCGCGGCAATCATTTTCTGCGGGTCGCTGCCCTGAACGTCCACGATATCGGGCTCGCCCGCGGCGAAAGCACGCCCATAACGAAGGGCCGCGACTGCCGCAAGTGAGCCGCCCACGAAAGTGCGTCGGGAAATGGCTGTCATGTGTTTTTCCTCAAAGTGGGACCGCGCCACCGCGGTGTTGCCGCCCGCCCTTTGCCGACCGAGGGTAATTCTAGCAGAAGACTTACATTGCCCATGCTATTCTTTCAGCGTTCTTGCTTGAGAGAAGTTGTATGTCAAGTGCTGTACGCAGAACCCGCCGAGAGATCCTGGCCGATGCCGCGAAGATGGCGGCTGCCGCCTCAGTTTCCGGACTGGCCGGTTGCTTTCCCAACGTGGGAGGGAGCTGGCCCGACGCTGCGTCACCGGCCGGGTGCACGGATCCAGACGGAGGCGCGACCAATGCTCCTCCGACGGTCCCGTCCCCAGTGGTCGAGGTCTACCGTCAGGACAGTGTGACGACCGGAGCGAAGACCGCCATCCAGGAACCTGTGGTGGCAGACATGCTCGACGCCGGCCTGGCCGCCCTAGCCCGCCAGATATCGCTGTTAAATGGATTGTCGGCGCAAGATGGCGGCCCCGGCATGGTCGAGGCTGCGCAGACCGAATCGGACGGTGGCGTGGACAATCCGTGGAAGGTTCTGCTGCCGAACTACAAGCCTGGCCAGCGCATAGGGCTCAAGATCAACTGCCTCAACGACGTAGTGCCCACATCGCCGGCCTTGACGCGCTCAATTATCGCGAGTCTGCGTGACAAGCTGGGGGTGGATCCCAAGACCATCGTGGTGTGGGACCGCGGGTACGACGAACTCACCCTCGCCAAGTACTCTCCTGATGAACTGTTTGGTGCCCAACTTCTCGGAACCAAGGTCGTCACCCTCAAGAATCCCTCCCCGGCCACGCCGGGTGAGCCTGACTACGGCGATCCGATCAGCCCGCCCATCGAATGCCAGTCACCGCGCCTCTCCCACATCCTGACTGATCTCACTGATCTCACCATCAACTGCCCGGTGTTCAAGCACCATGGGGTGTCCGGCGTGACCGGGGCCATGAAGAACATCTACGGCGTCATCGATATTCCGAAAAACTACCACAACAACATCAACACCGCCCTACCCAAGCTCTATGCCCTCCCGCAAATCCGCAACTCGATTTGCCTGACCATAGTCGATGCACTGGTGTCGGTCACCGTCGGAGACACCTCAGATCGCGCTGACAACACCCCTTGTCGAATTCTCTTGTCGCAAGACCCGGTCGCGATGGACAGCTACGCCCTGGCCTTGCTGAACCAGATTCGCGCCGCCTGGAACAACAGCGCGGTCACACCCCTCGACCCGAGCCTGACCCAATGGCTGGCCAACGCTGCGAACGCTGGCCTGGGCAACACGAGCTACACGCTCTATCAAGTGTGAGTAGGCCCTAGTGAGTCGGACAAGGAGTGTTCGGATCGGTTCCCGCACAGGTGGTCCAGGTGACGTTGGTGTATAGCGATTTGTTGAGGATGTCGTCGTAGATTGACGACGCGTCCGCCACCGACGCCATCTGCACTACCTTCAGATCCAGTGAGTAGGTGCCGTTGGTATAGACCTCCCAGGCCAGGGCCTTGGGCTGATAGCTCCTGCTGGAGTCCCAGAAGTCAGCGGCCCCGCCGTCGAACAAAGCCGTGGCACTATCAAGGGTGTTCGCCGTCTGGACTCCATTGGCAGTCTTGGGCTGATTCTGGTCAAGCTGCCATTCCGAATTCTGGTCGGGCGCCGGCACCAGCGTGGCTGGATCGGCCGTGCTGGAGGTGACCCCGCCCGCCACTTTTTGGGTGAAGTTGATCACCTTCCCTCGCCCGGTAGTGTCGTCTTGCGACGACGGACTGATCTTGACGGACAAGAAATACGCACTCTTGAGAGCGTTGACCCACCAACCAACTCCCGTGTTGCCGATGCGCGCCTTGTCCCACCCGGTCGACGTTGCCGGTTCGCTGTTGCTGCTACCGCAAGCCACAGCAGACAGCGAAAGAGTTAGACACGCGCAGAGACAAAAACACCTTTGACGAGTCATATGGGTTCCTCCTAGTGAGCGGGAGTACTTCTCCCCGGGCATTCCCGCTGAATTATTGTCCGCCTTGCGCGGCCATGCAACGACAGATTACTCGACGCGGTCGCGCTTGATTGACGCCGCGCGCTCGCCGTAATCTTCGGTCTGTGCGCATCTTCATCTTTGTCGTGCTGGCCTTCATCCCGCCGGCGTTCATTGGATGGATGATCCAGCAGGGCCACCGCGCCCCTGCCCAGGTTGCCGTTGCTGCTGGCAAACCCCGTGCCTCTGGCGCGGAGGCTGACAAGACTCTGCTGGAACTTTTCCAGGGCGAGCTGGGTGGCGCCAAGATCAAGGACAAGGTGGGCCTGTACGACGAGAAAGGCCTTTTCGATTACATCGACGGTGCGGCGCCCATCTTCATCCAGCGCCACTATCGCAAGCTGGCTGCGGCCGAGATGGCGTCGGCTGATGGTGCCGACATGGTCTGCGATGTCTACGACATGGCCGAGCCGGCCAATGCCGAGTCGATCTTCAATGCCGAGAAATCGGCCACCGCCAAGCCGGTGACTGACTTTCCCGACGCGATCTCCGGTCCCATGTCCTTCGTGTTTCGTTCGGGCCGCTACTACGTGAAGTTGACCGCATTCGACGCCAAGGCCGAAGCCGCGTTGCCTGGGCTGGCCAAGGCGCTAAAGGGGAAAATGAAATGAGCAGCAACGGACCGCCTGGCCCGTACGATCAAGTACCTGCAGCGCAGATTCCCAAAGCCACTCAGACGACCTCCGCGCAGTCGGCTGATACGGCAGGCATGGACCGGCGCGCGGCTCTGCGCGTGGGCGCAACCGCGGCCATGGCGCTGGGCTCAGTGGGGCTTGCCCTCGCACTCCGCGATCGCGGCAGTGAGAAGAAGACCCGCGCCCTGCCCACCATCAAGGATCATCGCGCGGAAAAGCCGGCCGGTGCCACGGACATGGCCATCGCGCGCGGGCCGGATCCGGCGGCCAACGTGCGCAAGGTCATAGAAGCGCTGGGCGGCATGGGTCGCTTCGTCCGGCGCGGCGAGCGCGTGGTCATCAAGCCCAACATCGGCTGGAATCGCACGCCTGAGCAGGCCGCCAACACCAATCCCGACGTGGTGGGCGAGGTCGTGCGCCTGGTGGTCGCGGCAGGCGCGGGCAAGGTGTGGCTGACCGACGCTTCGGTCAACACAGCCGAGCAGTGTTTCGCACGTTCCGGTATCGAGAAGGCCGCCAAGGCCGCCGGCGCCACCGTGATTCGGCCCGACGCCTCGGCCTTCCGCGAGGTGAATGTGTCGGGCAAGCTGTTGCGTACCGGCGATGTGCTCTTCCCCTTCGTCGAGGCCGACCGCGTGATCAACATTCCAATCGTCAAACAGCACGGGCTTTCGCTTGCATCGATGTCGCTCAAGAACTGGTACGGCGTGCTGGGCGGCCAGCGGGTGAAGCTGCACCAGAACATCCACCTTTCCATCATAGACCTGGCGGCCATGGTGAAGCCGACCCTGACCATCATGGATGCCACGCGCATCCTGCTAGCCAATGGCCCCACCGGCGGCAGCCTGGCTGACGTGAAACAAATGGACACCATCGCGGCCGGCAGCGACGAGGTTGCCCTCGATGCCTTCGGCGCGACCCTGCTCGGCCTCAATCCCAACGATGTCGGTTTCATAGTCGAGGGTATGAAGGCCGGCCTGGGCACGCCGCAGTGGCAAAGTCTCAAAACCGTAGAGCTGGGGGGCTGACCATGTTTCGTTGGTTGCGTCGCGCCTACCAAGTCGTCTTCATTGGATTCTTCGTGTTCCTGGTTGTGCTCACCACTGCGGGTTTCATCCGCAGCTACAACGTGCAATGGCTGCTCGAGTTCGATCCTTTGGTCGCGGTCACCACTGCGCTGGCTTCGCACTCGCTGCACCGCGCGCTGCTGTGGTCGCTGGTCATCATCGTGCCCACGCTGGTTTTTGGCCGCTTCTTCTGCTCATGGATCTGCCCCATGGGGGTCCTGCACCACGCGCTGGGATTCCTGGCGCGCAAGCGGCGCCCGCCTGACCGGGTGAAACAGAACTCCCCGCGGCGCTCGCACAAGATCAAGTACCTGGTGCTGGCGGTCATNNCTCGGCCTGGCCGCGGCGGGCAGCGTGCAGATCGGCCTGCTCGATCCCATCGCATCCACCTGGCGCGGCCTCGCCACCTCGGTCATGCCCGCTCTGGGAAACCTCGCCTTTGGCATGTATCAGGGCGAGCGCCACTTCCAGTGGGGGACCCTGATAACCCTGGTGTTCTTCGGAGCGCTGGCGCTCAACTTCGTCTACCCGCGCTTCTATTGTCGGGTTCTCTGTCCGTTGGGTGCTCTGCTCGGGCTGCTGTCCAAGTTCTCCCTGTTCCGCATCAGAAAGAACCAGGAAGTCTGCAAGAGTTGCAAGTTCTGCGGGGCCGACTGCCAGGGTGCTGCCGATCCCCAAGGCACCGTGCGCGCCACCGAGTGCATGGTGTGCCTGAATTGCATCGAGGGCTGCCCGCGCGGCGGGATATCCTACCGGTTCCTGCCGCCGATGCGATCGTCCACCACCAAGATCGATCTGGCGCGGCGCAAGTGGCTGGGCGCCGGCGTGGCAGGAGCGGTGGCGGTGCCCTTCATGCGTGCCTCAGACGGTGTGGAACCGCGGCCCAATCCCTCGCGCATCCGGCCGCCCGGCTCGCTGGAAGAAGACGCCTTTCTGGAAAAGTGCCTCAAGTGTGGCGCCTGCATGAAGGTTTGCCCGACCGGCGGTCTGCAACCCGCGCTGCACGAAGCCGGCATCGAGGGTTTCTGGTCGCCCATCCTGATCCCGCGCATCGGCTACTGCGAGTCCAATTGCACCCTGTGCGGCCAGGTATGTCCCACGGGCGCCATCGAGAAGCTGACCTTGGCCAAGAAAGTCGGCGAGATGCCGGCCCGACCGCCGGTGCGCATCGGCTCGGCCTTCTTTGACAAGGGCCGCTGCTTGCCCTGGGGCTACCAGACCGAATGCATCGTGTGCGAAGAAGTCTGCCCGACCTCGCCTAAGGCCATCTACTTCAAGCTGGAGACGATCACTGCCCGCGACGGCTCGCAGAAGACCCTGAAGCTGCCGTTCATCGATCTCGACTACTGCACTGGCTGCGGCACCTGCGAAACCCGCTGCCCCGTAGTCGATCGCGCCGGCGTGCGTGTGAGCGCCGCCAACGAAAGCCGCACCCCGCGCAGCAGCATCTCGCTTACCGGCGGGAAGATCTAATCGCCTATTCCACACAGAGCGCACTGAGGACACAGAGGTCGGAAGAGAAGAAGGGTTCGGACCGGATAGGAATCAGGACTGCGCTGAACCCAACCCTTCCCCTTCTCATCCGGCTCTGTGGCCTCTGCGCTCTCTGTGAGAAACAGCTAACTTGATCCGCAGTCCACGCGATACCGGCTAGCGACGTCGCAACAGCACGATGAGCGCGCCTGGGCCGCCGTAGCGGGACGGGGCCGAGGCAAATGCCAGCACTTGCCTCGCCACCGGGCGCGCGCAGAGCAACTCGACCAAAGCCGGGCGCAGAGCCGGCCCCCCGGGGCCAGAATGCAGACCGCGGCCGTGAATGATCAGCACGCAACGCCGCCCCTGCTCGACCGACTGCTCGATGAAGCGCTCGGCTTGATGAGCAGCAGCATCCGCAGTCGAGCGGTGCAGATTCAGCTCGGCCTCCGGCTCAATCTCGCCGCGCGCGAGCGAGCGGACCAAGTCATGGGCCACGCCAAAAGCTGCACCCGTCAGGTTCTCGCCCTCCCCATCCACCTGCAGCGCTTCACGCAGCGGTCGCTGCCGCGGGATCGCGGCTGGCGCCGGCGCTACCGCTGGCCACTCAGGCACGGCGCGGCGGGGCCCGGGCGGCAGCGGTCGTACCCCCTGCATCGCCGCCGCGAAAAGCCGGCGGTCTTCTTCCTCGGCGGCTTGCCGGGCGGCAGCGGCCGGTGCTGGTAGGTCGGCGGTTGAGGCGGGCTTGCGCGAATCCACGGGAACTCCTACCTAGATCGTAGCCCAAGCTCTCACCGCCGTCACTTGTCAGACGTTCCGAGTCGATGTAGGTGAAGTTGTATGGCTGCACCAGCTAGCGCCGAGCCGCTCCAGGTCGACGTTCGCGGACTATCCTTGGAAGACCGCCGCGCGGCACTTGCCCGTGCGCTGGAGGAACTGCGCATCGGCCGCAAGGTGATTCTGCTAACCGACCGAGATCCCAAGCCCACCCTCACGGCTTTTCGGCAAATGCATCAGGGTGAAATGGACTGCGCCATAACGGTCCTTGCGGCCGACTTGTTTCGCGCCGAATTGCAGCTGCGCCGCCCACAACCGCGGCCCACCCTCGCGCAGCACCTACGGGCGGACCACGCGCACATCGACGGTTTGTTGACCGAACTGCAGCACTTCCTGCGCGTCGGAGCGCTGGCCGAAGCGGATCGACATTTCGCCGCTCTGGATGAGACACTCAGCCGTCACATGGCTGTCGAAGAGGAACTGCTCTTTCCCGCCATGCAACGAATGACCGAGGCGGTGGCGCGCGCCGTGCCCGGCTTGCTCGCTGAGCATGGTGAGCTGCGCACGATTCTTCCTGACCTGGCCGAAACCCTTGCCAAGCAGAATGTGGTGGCGAGCGAGGCGCTTCTGCCGCAACTGCGCCGCAGTCTGGCCCGCCACCACGAAGACGAGGAACACCTCGTCTACCCCATCAGCGACTGGGCCTTGTCACCCGACGAGCAGAAGAATCTGATCAAACGCCTGCGCGGCGACTAGAAAACCACATCCATTGCTCGCAGCTGGTTGAGCGACCGGACGGACGGCGGCGGAGCCGGTGGCCGGAACCGGATCCGG
>PMJE01000107.1 GCA_003157315.1 Myxococcales bacterium
TTGAAACTGTCGGTGGAAAACGCGCGCGGCCCCTCAGCGGGGATGCCGGCCACGTCCACCGGCAGCACGTCGCGCAGGGCGCTCTCGCCATACTGGCCGCTGGCAAACGAAAGATCGCCGCCGATCATGGCCAGCGCGCCACCTGACTGGATGTATTCGCGCACCCCAGGCAGGTAGGGCTCGACCCAATACGGCTTGTAGTTGAAATTGTGGAAAATCAGCAGGTCGAAAGAGTGCAGTTGCTCGTCGAAGATCTCCTGATAGGGGAACGGGATGAGCGACATCTCATTGGCGCCGAGGGGCAACTCGTCGGTGTCGGTACGCAGGATGAAGAACGACACCAGGTCCACGTTGGGGTCGAGACGCAATATGGAACGCAGGAAACGCTCGTCCCACGACGGCCGGCCGCACACGTGCAGGACTCGCACGCGGTCGCGAATCACCTTCATGGTGAACATTTGGCTGTTGTTGCTCTCCAGCGCCTCGCCTGCCAGCACCGGCGTCTTGATCTCGAAGACGAAGTTGCCCGGTTCCATCGGGGTGTAGTCGAAGCTGACTTTCTCCTGACCGGATTCGCCGCGCAGAAGCACGGCCTTGGCATCGAGCAAGCGGCCCTCGCGCGCTAGGGTGACCTCGACCTGGCGATTGCCGTAGCCCCGGTGGCGCAGGACCGCCTCCAGCTTGATGGGCGTGCGCACAAAGGCGAAGTCGTCGGTCAGCACCGCTGCCACCGACAGGTCGCGCAGCTCGCGCTCGCCGACCAAGACCGTATGCACCGGCGCATCCAATGCTTCCAAAGTCCGCCGGGTCTCGCCGTCGAGCGGCCCGCGTGCGACGCGCCCGGTGTCGATGCCGTCGGAGATCAGAACAACGCCGCCCACGTCGCGGCCGGCCAGGCGCCCGCGCAGCTCGGACAGGGCTTCGCCCATGCGGGTGGCTTCGCCCTGCGGGGTGGCACGCAAGGACTCGGGCGTGGCGGTGGCCAACGCCTCGCCAAAGGAATAGATCTCGACCCGGTGGCCGGCGCGCTCCCATTCCGCGAATAGGGGCGCGGCCTGGGCCACAATCTGGGCGGCGCGCTGGGCGCGCGAAGGCCCGTGGTCAGGCGGCGCCACGCTCATCGAGCGCGAAACGTCCACCAGCACGGCGACGTGGTTGGGCAGAAGGCTGACCTGACCCAACTCCACGCTGGGCTGCAGGGCCACCAGCAGGCAGCTCCCCACGGCGAACAGGCGCAAGAGAAAGATCGCGACTGCCCGCCGCCGCTGCGACTCGCGCCAGAGAGAAAGCGCCGAAAAAAGCACAGCCAGGCCGGCTGCTACGCAAACCAGCAACAGGGCGGGCCGGCCCAGCTGCGCGCCCATGGTCACGCGCCAATCGGTCATGAGAAAATGGGGCGTCACGCGGCCGCGCTCCGTGTGACCGACCGCACAGCGTGGGCGAGGCCAGCCTTCGCGTTGGCGGGTGCGTCGGAGGGAATAGGTAGACCCATGGACGTTGCCGCGCCATTCTGCCACCTTGCCGGTCACGTGCAGGTTTTGTCTCGCACGAGATAAGGATAGATTCTCAAGCCATGTCGCGCGTTCCCCTTGCCCTGACCTTGCTCCTGGTGTTCTCTGCCCTTGTCCAGCCACAGGCCCACGCCGGGGAGAACTCCTCGGTGGTCCCGGCCTGTCCTGCGGGCAACCTTCTGGCCGGCAAGCAGCCGGTGGCGTGGCAGGAGATCGCGCGCGACCGCGCTTTGCTCACCGACGAGACCGTGGCGCCCGAAGGCGCGGTGTGGGACGCGGCCCTGGCCGCGCTTTTGGAAACTGGCGCTTCCACGGTGACCTGGGACCTCGGCGAGGTGGTGAGCGTGCGCTTGCTGGCCATCCAGGCCGACGCCAACGACACCTACAACATCTGGGGATCGCTCGACGGCAAGGACTACAAGGTGATGGGGCAAATCGACCCGGTCACCGGGCACGGGTTGCGCATGCGCACCCTCGATGTGGGTGGTATGGCGGCGCGCTTTGTGCGGGTGGGCGAGGGCAAGGGCGACGGTGCCTATTCGGTTTCCGAGGTCGCGGCGTACTGCCAGACGCCCACTCCCTTTCCGCCACAATTCAAGGTCCAGGACGCACCAGCGGCCACGGCGCCGAAGAGCTACCTCGACTACTGGAACGGCGATACCAGCGCGCGCTGGGAGATGATCCTCGCCGTGCTGGCCGCGATCCTGCTGTGGTGGGAGCGCCGGCTCACCGGCCTGGGCATGGCCGCATTCAAGCTGCGTTTGCGCCGGATTCTGCTTGGCGTGATGGGGGTGCTGGGCTTTCTCAGCTTCTTCAATTTTGGTTTCTGGCACTTCCCCGGTTTCGTGCACGGCTGGGACACCTTCCACTACTACATCGGCGGCAAGTACTTCAAAGAGATGCGCTACGAACGCCTGTACGAGTGCGTGGCCACGGCCGATTCCGAGGAGCCAGGGCTGCGCCGACGGGTCGAGCTGCGCAAGATGACTAACCTGCGCACCAATGTGGTGGAGAAGACCGACGAAATTCTCGCCCATCCCGAGCGCTGCAAGCAGCACTTTACCGACGCGCGCTGGGAGTCGTTCAAGAATGACCTGCGCTACTTCCGCACCCTGGAGGGCCCGCGTCGCTGGGACGATGCCCAGACCGATCACGGGTTCAATGGCACCCCGGTGTGGGCCATCTTGGGCAGCGCCCTGGCCAACCTGGCGCCGGCCAGTCGGCTCGACGTGCTGGTACTTGACGCCATCGACGTGGTGATGCTCACCGCCATGACATTGCTGATGTGGTGGGCCTTTGGCTGGCGAGCGGTGTCGGTAGCTCTTCTAGTGTTCGCCACCAATTTTCCGTCCCGGTGGGACTGGATTGGCGGATCATTTTTGCGCTATGACTGGCTGTGCTGGATGGGCGTGGGCGTGTGTTTGATGAAGAAGGAGCGGCCGTTCTGGGCCGGGGTCGCCCTGGCCTACGCCGCACTTCTGCGCATCTTCCCGGGGTTCCTGTTTGTGGCGCCGCTGATTGCGCTTGGCTACCACTATGTGAAGACCCGGCAGTGGGAGCGCCGCTTTGTCCGCCTGATCATGGGTGCGGCGGTGGCGGTGGCGGTGCTGGTCCCGGTCAGTTTCGCCACATCGGGCGGTCCCGGTATTTATCCAGAATTCCTGCACAACACCGCAAAGCACTCGGAGACGCCGCTGACCAACTACATGGGGCTGCGCACGGTGCTCAATTTCCGGCCCGCCGAGGCGTCCAACCGCATGAACACCCCGGCCATGGTGGATCCCTGGCTGCGCTGGAAACAGGCGCGTCTTAAGGCATTCCACGAAGCCCTGCCGCTCTATGTGTCGCTGGTGTTCTGTTACCTGGTGCTCGTCGGCCTGGCCATCCGCAGGTTCGAGCCCTGGGTAACGGTGCTGCTATCGGCCACTGTGATTTCGTTTGGCTCTGAACTGACTGGCTATTACTACGCCTTCATCATAATTCCGGCATTACTGTACGCGGTGGTTCCGCGTGCCGGCGAGTGGCTACTGTGGCTCACGGCGCTGACCCAGTTCTTGGCCTGGGCGCCCATCAAGCACTTTCCCAATTGGCTGCAGAGCCTGTTGCCAAGTTCAATGCGACAAAGCTCTTTCATAACCAATTTCAGCATGCCCAATGGGCTCGACGAGCAGTGCACCTGGATGTCGGTCGGCACCCTGGTTGTCTTCGTGCTGATTGCGCGCGAATTGATGCTGGCACGCCAGCCGGCCCTGGTGCCGAGTCCGGCCGGGCCCGACAGCAAAGCCGCCAAGGAAGAAAAGCCGCCCTTGCTGGCGCCGGTGCTAAAGCCCGTGATGGCGCCAGTCTCGCCCCCGCAGCACGCGGATTCGCGCCCGCGCAAGCGCAAGCGGCGGTAGCCAACGACTAGCCAGGATCTCCTGGAGCGCGATCTATTGCGCCGCTGGTTAGCTTTTCCACCACAGAAGAGGTGTCCATAAATCGCCGCAAGAACGGTTTTCGGCCGTGCAAGTGATCGGAATCATTGGAGCGTCCAATCAGCGAGCGTCGATTTCTGGACACCTTA
>PMJE01000473.1 GCA_003157315.1 Myxococcales bacterium
ACCAACACGGTGGCCAGCATCCAGTCCGGCCTGGTGTTTGGCTACGCGGGTATGGTGGACGCCCTGGTCAACCGGATCCGTGCGGAGATTGACTACGCGCCCAAGGTGGTGGCCACGGGAGGCCTCAGCGCCCTGGTGGCGCGGGAATCGTCTACCATCGAAGAGTGTGACGAGTTGCTGACCCTGCGAGGTTTGCGCATCCTGTTTGAGCGCAACCATGTCTAGCGAAGCGGGGTCCATGCAGCTGCAGCCACTTCCGGCGTCCAGCTTGCTTCCCGCCGTGGCCAAGTTGGTGGCAGGTGGGACTCCAGCCAAACTGATGGCGGCGCGGGGCATGGCGCCCTTGCGGCCGGCCGAGTTGTTGATCGCCATCTACCAGCTTTCGTTCGATGCCGATGCGGCGGTGCGGGCGGCGGCCGAGGCTGCGCCGGCCGGCTTCCCCGACAATGTCATAAACCCGCCCCTGGGCGAGGTCTTGCCTTCGCCCTTGCTGCACTTTTTTGCCGGCCGGCTGCCCGACCAGCGCACGGCTGCCTTGGAGAGGATCCTCTACAACGCGGCTACCGCCGACGAGACCTTTGTCATGTTGGCCAGCCGTCTGGACGAGAGCTTGCTTGAGGTAATCGCCCAGAACGAAGTGCGTTTGTTGCGCTGCCCAGCCATCGTGGAGGCCCTGTTTTTCAACAAACGGGCGCGCATGTCTTCGGTCAATCGGGCGGTGGAGTTGTGCGCGCGCAACGGCGTGCGGCTGGAGGGTATCCCGGCCTTTGACGAAATTGTGAGCGCCATACGCCAGGACCCCGAGGCCACGGACGGGGCAGCCACCGATACCCGCTTCCGGGCGGTACTGACTGCGGCCGAGGCTACTCCGGTCACCGATGGGGCGCCGGCCGACGGAGAGGCGACGCCCGAGGAGCAACCGCGAGCGGCCGGCATGTCGTTCATCAAGTTCGACCACCTCAAGATATTCGAGAAGATCCGGCTCGCGACGGTGGGGAATGCCTATTGCCGCAAGATGCTGGTCCGTGACAGCAACAAGCTGGTAGCCATGACGGTCATTCGTTCGCCGCAGATCACGGACATGGAGGTTCAGCGGATCGCAGCCAGCACCAACGTGTGCGACGACGTGATTCGCTACATCGCGAACAGCCGTGACCGCAGCAAGGACTACGCGGTGAAGCTAGCCCTGGTGAGCAACCCCAAATGCCCGCTCGGGTCGTCGCTGCGCTTTTTGTCCTATCTGCACCCGGAGGACCTGCGCAACATCTCGCGTTCGAAGAACATCCCGGGCGCACTGGCGACCTCGGCCAAGAAACTGCTTCAGCAACGGGAGGGTGGGCGCCACTAGCGTTGATGGACGAAAGCCGTAGCGATTCACATGGGAACCCTCAAAGGGTTCCCAAACCCTNNGGCGCGCGCGAAGCGCGCGGGGCGGGCAGGGTGGGCTGTCCGTCCCGAAGGGCCGGCGGGCTCCCCACGCGATAATCCCAGGCCGGGGTTCTTGCTCCGTGTGGGCTCGCTCATGGTGGCGCCGGGACGGGCGCTGGCCGATATCCAGGCGCGGGAGCGTGGAGGGGTGGGCGATGCCGTGGCAGTCCTGCTGCTCGGGGTACTGGTCTTTCGTCTTCCTGCCGTGGCGCGCGCGGTGCTCATGCTCCGCGAGGTTTCCCTCGCCGGTACATTGGCGCAGCTTCTGGGTATCGTGGGTGAGGATCTGCGGCCGGCCTTGCTGGTCGCGCTGCCGGCTGGAATTGCCATCACGCTCTTGGCTGGCCGGGGCCGCCGCGATCCGGGGCTGGACATCGAGCTGGGCGCAGCGTGTAGCATTCCCTATCTCTTGCTTTCCGGTCTGGCCGAGTTGGCCGGCTCGCAGCTTCCCGGTGCCGCGCGGGTGCTGGGCTTGGCGATTCCCGTCATCGCGCTGGCCTGGGTGATTGTGGTTTTCGTCCTCGGGGTTCGGCTGGCGCGCGGCCGTCCGTTTCAAGCGAAGCTCGCAGCCGCTGGCGAGCCAGTGGCGCTGGCGCCCGAGCGGGCGGAGCCGTCCCGGCGCGTGCGCGTGGCTGCCGCGATCTTGGGCTGGATCTTTGTTGGGGCGCTCTCCCTTAATGTCGTCTGGCTCAGTCACAACCACGACGCCATCGCGCCGGTCGGCCGCGGGGTTCGCGCCCCCGCTTTCGTGCTTCCACGCATCGACGGAGTCNNGCGCTCGCACCTACGCTCCACGACCTCTACGTTGCGCGGCAGTCGCAAGATGTGGAGTTCTTGGCCATCAGCGCGGAAGGCTCCATAGCTGACCAGGCCGAGATCCAGGCCTTCGTGCGCCAGTACCCCGCGCCCTATCCGAATCTCCTCGACAACCGGGAGGTGGGCGGCCTGTACCGGGTGGTCTCGTTGCCTCACTTGGTAATAATCGGCCGCGACGGAGTCATTCGCAGAGTCATGGTCGGGCAGCGGGGCAGGGCGGAAATCGACGCGGCAATTCAGCAGGCTTTGGACGACTAGTCTGCACCTTGTTTGTTCTTGCGAGCGTCAGGCCCTAGAATTACCTCGTGCGCCTTGGGCGATATGTGGCGGCTGAAGCCCTAGTGCTGGCGAGCGCGCTCGCCGGCATGGCTTGGGCTACCCGAGCCTCGGTGCACTTCTTCAGCGAGCATAGACGCGCTGAAGTCAGGCAGCCGGGTAGCCAGCGAGGAGTGAGCCCGGGGCTTTCCGCCGCACTCCTGCCACGCGGCGACCTGTCGAGCCCGCCCAACCCCACCATCTTCGAGGAGCCGGCCGGCACGTTTTTCGGCATGTCCGACGAGATGCTGCTGGAGCGGGTGCGCCACCAGCCCATCCTGGGCATGAAGCTCAACAAAGGGGGATCGACGCTTTCGTTCCGGGTCGAGTTCGCCGATGGCTCGCGTGCGGCCTTCAAGCCGGCGCAGACCGATTTGCGGACTATTCCGCGCAAGGAAGTGGCGGCTTATCGGCTCAACCGCCTGCTGGGCCTGAACGCTGTCCCGCCAGCAGCACCGCGCATGGTGAGCCGCGAGGAGATCTTCTCGCACCTCCATCCGGACAGTCTTGCGGACCTGCCGCGTATTCGGGCCGAAACCGTGTTCAATCCCTTGGGCAAGACCGCGGGTGTGGTCATGTACTGGGTGCCCGAGATCAAGGACTCGAATTTGGACACGCCCGAGGGAATCCACCAGAGCATGCAATGGTTGACCCAAGGGCAGCCCATTCCGGTCGACAAGNNCAGCGGCGGGAACATGAAGACATCAGCCGACGGCTCACGCTTGCTTTTCATGGACAACACCATGTCCTTTTTCATCGAGCCCGAGGGCAACGAGCACACACGCTCGACTCTGCACCGGACACAGCGGTTCTCGCGCCAGCTCTGTCAGGCGCTTGACCGAGTCACCGTGCCTGCGCTGGAGCGAATCCTGGCCCAGGCGAGCCCA
>PMJE01000351.1 GCA_003157315.1 Myxococcales bacterium
CACCTTCGGCACCCTGGCTTTCACGTCGTACGGCCTGTTCTGGATCAGCCTGGCGACCATGCTGCTCCTGCCCAAGATGAAATGGGCCGAGGCTCCGGACAAGGCATCAGTGGGCGCGTACCTGCTGCTGTGGGGCTGCTTCACCTTCTTGATGTTTTTTGGCACCCTGCGTGCCAACAAAGCTTTGATGACGGTGTTTGGCTCGCTCACCATCTTGTTCTGGCTGCTCGCCGCTGGCGACCTCAGCGGCTACCAGGGATTCACGCGCGTCGCGGGTTGGGAAGGCATCTTCACCGGCCTGTCCGCCATGTACTTGGGCATCGCCCAGGTCCTGAACGAAAGTTTCGGCCGCACCGTCCTGCCCATCGGCCCGCGCGCGTAGGCTCACTTCTTCGTCCGGTCAGAGCTTGATGTCCCCGCCGGGATCGCCTTCGCCCATACGCTTGCGCAGGGCTGCGCTGTCGTTGGGCGGAGCCGGGGTCATAGCCACCGAGATGCGCAGCCACTGGCCCTCGCGCGCATCGGCCGGCAGCAGCTCGCGCGGCAGATGGAATACCTGATCGCCCAGCACCAGGCGCGCCACTCGGTCCCCCACTTCGTCGATGAAGACAATAGTTTCAGTCGATGTCATGGCACCTGGAAGACCTCCTTGTGTCCGCGCACAAGCACCTCGATCTTCGAACCATCGCTTTCGATGGTGATGGGTCCATCGATGTCGGTGCGCAACACGCGCGCGCCCATGCGCGCGAGACGTTCCAGCGTCTGCGCGTCGGGATGGTGGTATTCGTTGCCCGCGCCGACACTCACCACCGCGACCAAGGGTTGCACCGCCTGGAGGAACTTGGGGGTCGACGAATAGCGGCTGCCGTGGTGGGCCACCTTGAGAACCGCGGCGCGCAGGTTGACTTGACTGTCGAGCAGCCAGCGCTCGGTTTGCGCCTCGGCATCGGCTGCGAACAGGATGCCGACTTTGCCAAAATCGATCCGCGACACCACGCTGTTGGCGTTGACGTCTGAGCGCGAGTTCGTGATGGGCGGCTCCGGCGGGCCAAGCAGGGTCAGCCGCGCGCCCGCGCCCAGGTCGATGCTGCGCCCGCGCTCTGCCTGACGAACCGGTACGTGCTGCTTGTCGAGCAGGGCCAGCAGCCGCGCGTATTCCTGGATTTCGTGGGGATAGGGCGCATCCAGAAACATCCGCGTACCGTACTTGTCGACAACCGCGGGCAGGCCACCCAGGTGATCTGCATGGCGGTGGGTGAGAAACACCAGGTCCAGGGTCTCGATCCCTCGCCCACCCAAGAACGCCACCACAGTGTCGCCAGCTTCTGCCAGGCCACCGTCGATGAGCACCGTCTTGCCCGCCGGTGAGGTGACCAGCGCGGCATCGCCCTGTCCCACGTCCATGAAATCCACCCGCAGTCGCCCGGTCGTTTTCGGCGCTTGCGCGGCCGCGCCCCGGCACCCTGCCAGCCATGCCAGCGCCAGCCAGGACGCCAGCGCGAGCATTCGCCAGCGGCTCGGCAGAAGGTGACGACAGGGAGACATGCACGCAGGCTAATCCCGCCGCGAGAGTGCAAGCAAGAAATGGGATGATGGGCATAACCTAGTTGTCGGAAAGATCCGTCAAAAGGTGCGTGCTCTTGCAATCGAGTGCCCAGCTTGGCCGGTCGATCGTGCGGCGAGTCCGGGGCGCGCCAAGCAAGCGATGACCTTTCCTGGGATTCGGAGTAGACGGGAGCGGTGTAGGTGTGGGTGGCGGTGACGGTGGCCGGGGCTGGTGCGGTAACAGAGGCGGTGACGGTGACCGGTTGCACATAGTAGGGGCGACCTGCGGTCGCCCATGTGGGCCCGGGGGCGGCCCGAGCCGAGGCGGTGTCAGGGATGGGTCAGTCGCCAGAGAATGGCGAGGATCGAATTAAGCAGGGCCAGTGCCGGCGTGACCGTGGCTTGGTCCACGTCACCCCAGGCCAGGGCGACCGCCAGGTGTGAGCGAATTTCACCGGCAGAGCCAGCCGCGATTCGATAGTGGTGGTTGTTGAACGCCATTCGCCCGTCACTGCATTCGCAGCGCGGTCATCCTGATTCACTTGCCGGTCCTTCTCAGCGGGTGAGTTAGCCGGAGCGGCGCCAGGAGTCAGCCGTGAGTTTGTCGAGGGCAACCAGATAGGGCGCATTCGGATCACCAGAACCCTGGGGCTTGTTGGACAGGTTCCAGATGTGTTCCATCAAGACCGACCCTATGGCGTGAATGGCGTCGTGGCGGTCGAGCCCGTCGTCGAGCAACCGTTCAAGCGCGCGCTTCGCCTCTGGCAGACCCTCCGCCAGTTGGTTCTCCACGATCGCATGAGCCGTCGCGTGGGCACGAATGTTCGGCAGCTCCGCGCGGATCCTCCGATGATACCGGCGCGCCAACTCTATCCGAGTGGCTTCGTCGAGCGCCAGCCACTTCGCAGGTTCGGGATCGTGTTCAGCATCGTACTTAAACATGTTTCATGAGCTTCCGGATAACGCTATGCCGTCAAGCGGCGGCGCGCAAGCGCCGTCCGCTTCAACGGCTTTATGCCGGCGCACGCAATGATGGCCCAGCATTTGCCCCCGCCCAGTTTCTTCAAGACTCTCCACCCCTTCTTGCCCTTACGAAGCCAAAGGCGGTCGCTACAACCGCAGTCACATTCCCCCGAGGTTAGTATGACAACCTGAACTACGCCTGCGGGGGCGTAGTCACTAGAGTCCGGTGGCTCGATCGTGATGACCGGACGTCTTGAGTTCTGACGAACAGCTTTGATAATGTCGGCGACCTCCTGTTTTCGCAGAGTTAAGCCAGGGCTAACTGAAAAGCAGCGCAGCTGGCGAGCGCCCGTCTCCGCCGATAGCGCTCGCACCGCATTCCCCATGCAGAGCCCAAAGACAAGGACCTGAGCGATCGGTCGAAGCACGACTTCCAGACAACCTGGACGCGATGAAAGTTCCCGTCCGGCTAACGTATTGCCGTTCAGCGGTGTGGGCGCCNNTCCGCTGCAACGGCTTGTTCGACGGCGGGGCTGGGCATTAGCGCGGTTTAAAGACGCAGTCGAGTTTCTCCGCCACCTGCATCGCGATCTTCACCACGGTCGCAGAGTCACCATCCACGGCGATCTGACAGGAGCCATTCACTGCCCAGGTCATAGATCCAACCTCGACGCCATCGAGAACCACTTGCACATTCTCCGCAGGTGCAGGGTAGAGGAGCGTAATCCATTCAAGTGCCATTTTCGAGATGCACCACCGCCGACCAGTGCCAGCGCGCGGGAGTGGCGCTGCATTGCGGAAAGGCCAATATAGGGAGAATCTGTCAACTTCGCCGAGCTGCCCCTATCCCCGGCATTCTCCGGCGGGTCGCTGGGAAATCGAGCACGTGCTCCACCTCGTCGAGGCGCGCGCTCATCATTCTCGGCGCGTTTTCTCCCGCGTGGGATGGAGGGTCTTGCCGGCGGCGCAGAGGGCGATGAATTGCTCGATCCGGCGCGCGCGGGTTTCGGGTTTCTTAGCGGTCTGCACCCGCCAGAGGATCGCGTAGCGATTTGCGCGGTCGAGCGCGTCGAAGAAGGCGCGCGCTCGTCGGTTGCGCGCGAGTGCGGTGGCCAGGTCCGCGGGTACCTCGGCGGTGCGAGAGCCCTCGTAGGCGCGCGCCCAGCGGCCGTCGGCGCGCGCACGCGCCACCTCGTCGAAACCCGGCTGCTTCATGGCGCCGGACGCGATGAGCGCTTCGGCGCGTGCGCGGTTGATCTTCGACCAAGGGCTCTTCGCAGTGCGCGGCGAGAAGCGCTGGAGCCAGGCCGACGCGTCGAGCGCGCGCTTCTGGCTGTCGATCCAGCCCCACGAGAGTGCTGCGTCGAGCGCGCGCGCGTACGTAAGATCGCTCCCCTTGCGCTTCGGGATGCGCAGCAGAACCGCACCCGACCGATCATGGTGCTTCGCCAACCAAGCGTCCCACTCGGAGGCATTGGAGAACGTGAGGATGGGTTCCGCCTTCGCCGTCATCAGTAGCTCTTGCCGTCGAAGGATTGTACCTCCAGCGCGCCCGAGCGTAATCCATTCAAGTGCCATTTTCGAGATGCACCACCGCCGACCAGCGCCAGCGCGAGGGAGTGGCGCGGCATTGCGGAAAGGCCAATATAGGGAGAATCTGTCAACTTCGCCGAGCTGCCCCCCATCCTCGGATTCAGTCCTTCCCTCGGTGGCGGAGGAGATAGGTTCGGATACCGACCTATGACATCGAGCCAGCGTTGAAGGTCCACGCTTGGTGGACTGTGCTTTGTTGTTATTAGACCGAGGTACGCCATGGGAAATCGTCCGTCGAACTTTGTATTCGGACACAGCTTCGCGCCCTACGGCGTTTTTCGCAAGCACGGGCGTGCGGCACACGTGACAGCACCGAGCCGACTTCCCATTGGTCACCTCAAGCAATGTCAAGGTGTTGCCGATTGCGGACCAGTTGCCTGCGCGAAATGCGTTGTTTCGGTTTGCTGTCTAATCCCCTAAGGGCAGCAGCAATTCCGGGTATGGGAACCTTGTACCGGCTGCTGCGGTTCCGGGCAGGCATGAGGGCAGTTGCGGCAGAGGCGCCATGAACTCGCCGTGAAGCGCGGCGGCAAGCACACCGACAGGACGACATGAAATGGGTTGAATACAAGTCCTCGCATCCGCCGCCGGCCGGGATGGTTTCGCGCTGACTCTGTCGTTTCGTGCTTGCGCCGGGCGCGGGGACCGTCATCGCTGCCCGACGGCCCGTTTGCGGCCGCGGGGAGGTCCCGATGAAACGCTTCGAGGTCTACGAAATGGCTCTGCAGATAATCCGCGCGCTCCGCCCGGCGAAGGGGCGCATCCGGCAGCACGACCGCGATCTGGCGGCGCAGCTCAAGCGCGCGGGCTCGTCAGTGCCGGGCAACATCGCAGAAGGCGCCAGACGCGTGGGACAGGACCGGCTGCACCACTACCGAATCGCGGCTGGATCCGCCGGGGAAATCCGTTCCCACCTGGCGGTAGCCCTGGCCTGGGGGGACGTGGACCAAGCCACTGTCACCCCGGCGCTGACCCTGCTTGATTCGATCCTCGCCATCCTTTGGCGCCTGACCCATCCCTGACCGCCTTGGCCCAGGCCGCCCCCGGGCCCACATGGGCGACCGCAGGT
>PMJE01000648.1 GCA_003157315.1 Myxococcales bacterium
GCGTTGATGGCGGCCTGCACGTCGCGCGCGGCTGAGTCCACGTCACGGTCGAGATCGAACTGCAAGGTCAAGCTGACCGAGCCTAGCGAACTTACTGAAGTGATCTCGGTCAGTCCGGCAATCCGGCCGAAGCGGCGTTCCAGCGGCGTGGCCACGGCCGAGGCCATGGTCTCGGGGCTGGCTCCCGGCAAAGCCGCGTTGACGTTGATGGTGGGATAGTCGACGCGTGGCAGAGGTGCCACGGGAAGCTGGGTGTACGCCGTGGCGCCCACCAACAGCAGGGCTGCGGCCAGCAATGAGGTCGCCACCGGCCGTCTTATGAAAGGTTCGGAGATATTCACGGCGCGCTGTCTGGCACCGGAGCTGCTGCGACAGCCCGAGCACGTCCGGGACGCAGCAGGCGAGCCAGCCTATCCATGTATAAGTAGATGACCGGCGTGGTGTAAAGGGTCAGCAATTGCGAAATCAGCAGCCCACCCACAATCGAGATGCCGAGTGGACGCCGCAATTCCGAACCGGTTCCGCTGCCCAACGCCAGCGGCAGCCCGCCCAGCAACGCCGCCATGGTGGTCATCATGATNNATGATGGCGTTCTTCTTCACGATGCCAATCAGCAACACGATGCCGATAAGGGCAATGATGCTGAACTCCGTCCGGGTCAGCATGAGCGCGAGGAACGCGCCCACGCCCGCCGAAGGTAATGTGGACAGAATCGTGACAGGGTGGATGTAGCTCTCGTAGAGCACGCCCAGCACGATGTACACAGTCAGCAGGGCCGCCAGAATCAGGAAGGGCTCACTGGCCAGGGCGCTTTTGAATTCTTGCGCCGTGCCCACGAAGTTGGCGCGCACAGTAGCCGGCATGCCGATCTCGGCCTCGGCGCGGTGGATGGCGTCGACCGCATCGCCCAACGCCAGACCGGACGCCACGTTGAACGAGATCGTCACTGCCGGAAACTGCCCCTGGTGAGTGACGGCCAGGGGCGTGCGGCTGGGCTCGAAATGGGTGAACGCGCTCAATCGCACCTGGTCGCCGGTCTGCGAGCGCACATAGATATTCTCCAATGCTGCCGTGTTGTTCTGAAATTCCGGCTTCACCTCCAGGATGACCCGATACTGATTGAGTTGAGTGAAAATGATCGACACCTGGCGCTGGCCAAAGGCATCGTAAAGCACGTCATCGATCGCCTGGGGCAATATTCCAAAACGTGAGGCCGTGTCGCGATCCACGACCAGTCGCAATTGCAAACCCGAGGTCTGCTGATCGCTGGTCACATCGCGCAGCTCCGGCAGCTTCTCCAGCCGGGCCAGCACGCGCGGTGCCCACTCGCCCAATTGGTCGATGTCGGCATCTTCCATTGTGTACTGGAACTGTGTCCGGCTCACACGGCTGTCGATCTGCAAATCCTGCACAACCTGGAAGAACACCGAGGTGCCCTCCACGCCCTGGGCGCTCACGCGCAGTCGCCGCAGGATCTCGGCCGCGCTCGCGCTGCGCGCCTGACGCGGACGCAGAGTGATGGCCAGCCTTCCGGTGTTGGGTGTGGGATTGGTGCCGTCGGCGCCGATGTACGATACCACCGACGCCACGTCGGGGTCGGTGCGCACGACATCAGCCAGCGCCCTCTGTCGCGCCATCATGCTGGCGAATGATACGTCGGCCGGCGCCTCAGTCACGCCCATGATCATTCCCGTGTCCTGCTGCGGGAAGAAGCCTTTGGGGACAATCACCGCCAGCACAACGGTCAGCGCCACTGTTGCCACGGTCACCGCCAGAGTGGCCGGTTGGTGTCGCATCACCCAGCCCAGGCTGCGTTGGTAGATCGACATCATGGCGGCAAAGCCGCGCTCGAACTGGCGGGCCAGCCACCCCGGCTGCTCGTGGACGCGCAGCAAGAAGGCGCACATCATGGCAGTCAGGGTCAGCGACAAGACTGCCGACACCCCAATGGCGATGCTGAGCGTGACCGCGAATTCGCGAAACAGCCGACCGATGATCCCGCCCATGAAAAGCAGGGGAATCAAAACCGCCACCAGCGATACCGTCAGCGACACGATGGTGAAGCCAATCTGCTTGGCACCCTTCAATGCGGCCTGAAAAGGCGGTTCGCCTTCTTCTATGTAGCGGGAGATGTTTTCAATCATCACGATGGCGTCGTCGACCACGAANNGGTGGAAATCGTCAGCGCCATCAGTGACAGATTGTTCAGGCTGTAGTGGCATAGGTACATGAGTCCAAATGTGCCCACCAGCGAGAGCGGCACAGCCACACCGGGAATGACGGTGGCGCGCAGGCTGCGCAGAAACAGGTAGATCACCGCCACCACCAGCACCACGCTGAGCGCCAGGGTGAACTGGACATCGTCGACTGAGGCCCGCACGGTTTCCGTGCGATCGCTGACTACGTTCACATCCACACCTTGGGGCAAGGCGGTTTGCAGACGCGGCAGCAGGGCCTTCACCCGGTCGGCCACTTCGATGACGTTCGCCCCTGGCTGGCGCCGCACACTCACGATGATGGCGCGTTTCCCGTCGGACCAGCCTGCCAGTTCGTTGTTCTCCACGCCGTCGATGACGTTGGCCACTTCCTGCAGACGGATGGGCGCGCCGTTGTTGTAGGCCAGCACCAGCGGTCGAAAACTCGCCGCGCGGGCGAGCTGATCATTGGTGGCCAGGGTGTAGTTCTGGCGGGGGCCGTCCAGGTTTCCTTTGGGCTGATTCACGTTGGCGGCGACCAGAATCTTTCGCACGTCGTCCAGGCTGAGCCCGGCCCCGGCCAGCGCCGCGGGATCGACCTGCACGCGCACGGCCGGCTTCTGCCCGCCATTGATGGTGACCAAGCCCACGCCCGCCACCTGCGCGATCTTCTGCGCCAGGATGGAATCCGCCACATCGTCCACCTGATCGAGCGGCAGGGTATCCGAGCTGATGCTCAAGGTGAGGATGGGCGAGTCGGCCGGGTTGCTCTTGCTGTAGGTGGGCGGCGCGGGCAGCGACGTGGGCAACAGGTTAGACGCCGCGTTGATCGCGGCCTGCACATCCTGCTCGGCCGCGTCGATGTCACGCCCCAGATCGAACTGCAACGTGATCTGGGAATTGCCGAAGCTGGATACCGATGTCATCTGGCCGAGCGACGGCATCTGGCCGAACTGCCGTTCGAGCGGCGTGGTCACCGCCGAGGCCATAGTTTCCGCACTGGCACCGGGCAACGCGGTGGCCACCACGATGGTGGGATAGTCCACCTGGGGCAACGCGGACACCGGAAGCTGGCGGTAGCCGAGCAAACCCGACAACAACAGCCCGACGGTCAACAGCGATGTTGCCACCGGACGCCGGATGAACGGCTCGGACACGCTCATTGTTTGTTGCCGCGACCCTTGCCGCCTGGGCCGGGCTTGTCCGAGCCGCCCCCTCGACCGCCGCCCGACGAGCCCGACTCGCGCAAAGACACCTTGCTGCCCGGGCGAAGCTGATTCTGTCCGTCCGCCACCACGATCTCACCCTCGCTCACGCCCTTGTCGATGATGGCCACCTCGCCCGTGGGCGCGACGGCCTCCACCGGCCGCAGCGTCACGGTTTGGTCACTGCCAACCACATAAACGAAGGTGCCGTCGGGCCCCCGCTGCAGCGTCGAGGCCGGCACCACCAGGGCGCCCTTGCGGGTGGTGAGGAGCAACCGCGCTTTGACGAACTGGTTGGGCCACAAGTGGTGCTCGGGGTTGGGCACGATCGCCTTGAGGCGCAAAGTCGCCGTGGCCTGGTTGATCTGATTGTCGATGAGTTCGAGTTCGCCCTTGCCCAGGGCGGCCGCGCCATCGCGGCCGTACACCTCCACAGCAAGTTTGCCGTGCGCCATCTGGTCGCTGATGCGGGGCAGTTCGTCCTGGGGCAGGTTGAAGAGCACCGCCACGGGATCAAGTTGCGTGACCACGACGATGCCGCCTGGATCCGCGGCGTGTACCACATTGCCCGGATCGACCAGACGCACGCCCGTGACCCCGTCGACCGGAGAGGTGATGCGCGCATAGTCGAGATTCAGCCGCGCACTCTCGATGGCCGCCTCGTCGATACGAACCGCGCCTTCGGTCTGACCGGCGACGGCTTGATCGCTATCGAGCTGCTGCTGAGCAATGAGTTTCTGTCCCACCAAATCCCGATCGCGCTTCACCATGAGATTCGCGTTTTGCAGCTGGGCGCGGTCGCGCGCCAGCGCGCCCTCGGCCTGGTGCAGCTGAACCTGGAACGGCCGCGGGTCGATCTGGGCCAGCACCTCGCCCTTGCGCACGGCCTGACCCTCGCGGAACAGGACCTGCATCAGGCGGCCGTCCACCTGGGACCGGACGGTCACAGTCTTGTAGGCCACAACGTTGCCAATGCCTTCCAGGTAGACCGGAACGTCGCGCCGGATCACAGTGGCGGGCAGCACCGGCACAGGACGCGCCACGCGTGGCTCGACCGCTGCGCTAGACTTGCCCGAACTGCACGCCGATGCCACGCCAAGAACCGCAAGCAAAGCCCCCGACGCCATAGGGAGCCTGCCGGACTGATATGGTCCGAGCAGCCAGGGGACAAGCGATGCATCCAAGAGAATTCGCAACTTTCTCCGATCAACACCTCGGCAAAGAGGGCCAACCGGCCAAATCCACTGGGAAGCTACCCGACGCAGCCCGTTTGTCAACGAGCCAAGCTTGCGCCGGAACATCCACAGATCTCGTCCTTTGACTGCGCTACTCAAGCATCTTCCGCAGCGAGTCGCTGTCTATCCCCACGCTCCAGTCCCAGCCGCTGCATCGGACACCCGGCATCTCCAGCCTCAGCTTGTCCGCGAACGCCTTGAGCGCACCCTCAGAATCCTGTCCTGAATAGGTCATCGTGACCTGCCCCACCGAATGATGAAGACGGACAGAAAAGAACGACGCAGAGACTTCCCAAACGCCTCGCTCGGGCTTGCGGCGTTCCTGCGAAGCTTGCGGCGGTCTTCGGCCACCAAAACCGCCTCCACCGCCACGCCCCAGCCCTCGCCCGCCACCTTGTCCCATTCCAGATCCGCCATAGCTCCCCTGCCCTGGTGACGACTGTGCC
>PMJE01000590.1 GCA_003157315.1 Myxococcales bacterium
CGCGGTGGACCACTCTTCGTTCACATACAGCCGCGGCTACGGCATCTACCTGGACTGTGCTGGTGCTACCATCACCCAGTCCACGGTGGAACTCAACGCCGGCATCACCTACGCACACAACGAAAGTGACCCGACCAACTCAGGCCTTCCGAGCGACAACGTGGGGCCTGGCCTAACCGGCCCCGACTGTACATTCCACTGATTGCACTCTGGATGGGTGCCTCTGGATGGGTGCCAGAGTCGTANNTGCAGTTTGCACCTCAACCGCGGGTGCGCTCGACGAATGGGACGCGCACGAATCCGGGGACGGCATCGAATCCGGCGTCGAAGGTCGCAACCGGGCCTATGCGTCCTTCCTTTTGCAAAACATTGGCGTCGAGGACGCACTCAGCCATCGTAGAGGTGCGCGCAGTCTTCGAGAGCGTCTCCGCCGAGGGTGACGATACCCTCCAGGCCATGCAGACGTTGCCAGGCGGCCGTCTTCTGGCTCTCGTGGGCAGCCCTTGGCCCTCGACGACTCATCTCCGCGAGGACGGAAGTTCGATCCTCGGGACTCAGAGCTGCCAGTTCCTTGGCCAGTTCTTCTATGCGTGCGCGTGTCGTGGCCATCTACAAACAAGCGTAAACCCATTCTCTACGAGGGGCAACCGAACAGGTTCCGAATGGGTGCAGAGTACGACGGCTGCGCCCACCAGGCCGCCCTGTGCTAGCCTTGAGAAACGGTGGAACAGCTCAAGAAGTCGCGGCGGTCCGGTCTTGAGAACCTGGTCAGGTTCGCCAAGGAACTTCCTGTGCTGTCGCCGCGTGAGATCTACCGGCGGCTTGAGGAACTCGGCTACCGCGGACAGAACGAGGCGCGCCGGGCGGTATCGCTCATGGCCTACCGCCACGTCCGCCGCATCAAGCGCATCTACGTCGACGGGGTCAAGCGCGAACACCTTCTGCCCAAATCCAATACCCTGCTCATCGGACCCACCGGGTGCGGCAAGACCTTTCTGGTCGAATTGCTGTTCCAGCAGATCCTGCACCTGCCCACTGTGATCATCGATATCACCACCTATTCGGAAACTGGCTACGTGGGACAGGACCCAAGCACGATTCTCACCCGCCTTCTGCATGCAGCCGACGACAATCCTCTGCTGGCTGCCATCGGCATCGTGTGCCTGGACGAGTTCGACAAGATCGCATCCGGGCAGAACAACGCCGTGTTTGCCGGCGCCGGGACCACCAAGGACGTCACTGGCCTGGGCGTGCAGCGCGAGCTGCTCAAAATGCTGGAAGCTTCCGAGGTGGTGGTGCCACTTGAGTTGACCCATTCCAGCTTCAACGACCACGTCTTGATGTCGACCGCCGACGTGGCGTTTATCGCCGCCGGGGCATTTTCCGGTTTTCACCAGCTCGCACGCCGTCGTGCCGCCGGCGATTCGATCGGGTTCGGCCGCACCCCCCTCGGCGGCGGCTCGCCCGACGCAGTTGCGGTCAGCTACAGCCCCGACGAGGTCGAGCAGGTGGCCAATTTCCAGGCCTACGGCTTCCTCCCCGAATTGCTGGCGCGTTTTTCGCGCTTCGTGCCTTTTCAGGCGCTGGACGCGGCCACCCTGACCGACATACTGGAATCGAACGTCGTGGACCGCCTGACCCGGGAATTCGAAGAAGAGGGTTTCGAACTGCAAGTCGAAGCGGCGGTCGTTCAGAAAATCGTGGCCGAATGCCTGAAACGCGAAACCGGTGCGCGCGGCCTGCAACAGGTGCTGACCCGCCACATCGAGAACGCCGCCTTCGAATCCTTTGCCGAGGCGTCGAGCGGCCGCGTGCGCGTGTATCTGGACAGCGGCGCGATCAAGGTGGAAGCCCAGGTGCAAGGGCAACGGGCCAAGGACGACGAATCCAGTCAGGCAGGCTCGGAGGAAAGCTAGTTAGCTGTTTCTCACAGAGAGTACAGGGGACGCAGAGGTCGGAAGAGAAGAAGGGGCTCGGACTGGAAGGGAGCCAACCCTTCCTTCTCTCCCCTCAGCCTCTGTGGCCTCTGTGGCCTCTGTGAGAAACAGCTAACTACATCCCCGGTTCTTGCAGCAGATAGCCGGGCGGGGGCGCGAGCAGGAAGGCGTCAGCCGGGAAGACAGGGTTCACTATCCGGTCACGGACCTTGATCTCCACGCCGTCGTCGAAATCGCGACCTGGCTCGGCAAAGCGGGTAAACCCAGGGAACGACTGCCCGTTGCTGCGCTGCAAGTCCTCGTAGGAGACGCGCCAACGGTCCCGAGCGAGCGCCGGCTGACCCGCGACCGCGACCACATCCCAGGCGGCCGCCAGCGGCGCTGGCCTGTGCAGACTCACCCAAAACTCGGCCCCGTCCGGCGCCTGCAAATGCAGCACATCCGCGCCCCGGTCCCACCCGATATCCAGCGCCTTGCTTCCCTCAGGGAGAAACACGTCGCCCAGTAGGATGGCGGCCACGGCCTGGGCAGGCAGGGGGATGCGAATCAGGGAAGCCACGTTGCTCGGGGTGGCGGAACCCTGGCGAACGGTCTTCTTCTGGTGGTCGACAAATACGAAGCTGCCGTCGTGAACCGCCAGCGCGGCCACTGTGCCCTGCAACGTGACCTCCGCCTCGAAGCGCAAGTTGCCGGCGCGCTCAACCAGCATCTGAACCGTGCCGCGCACACGCTGGCCGCCCAGCCAGCTCGTGGTGCGTGTCTCCAAGTTCAGACTGCGCGCAGCGGCCTGACGCGCGCGCAGTGCCGCCAGCAGCTCATCGGCGCTGGGAACCGGATACCTCCGTTGCGCCGGTACAGTCGCCGCGCAAGCAGCCAGCAGAAGGGAAATCGTGAGCAGGACGGTGCGGCCGAGCAACCCGTCGTAGCAACAGCCTGTCGGGAAATTTCCGGACATCGCAGGTTGGCCAGCGTGCCCGTGAGCGATAGCGTGAGCGGTAGCGACCAGCGTGGTGCGGCTTGCGTGCGCGATTTGCGTGAGCGTGTGCGGTGCGCGGAACGCTCTTCGCCTTCCCGCAAAACGCACACGAACTCGCTCACCCTCACGCTCTCGCCCACGCGGCCCGCGAGCCGGGCTTTCTGGCGGCCCGCAATGTTCCGACAGGCCGTAGCCATGCACGGTCATTCGCTGCATCCGCTACCGCCCGGCAGCGCGCTGAGATTCGATGCCCGCCAGGCTCTCCTCCAGCCGACGGCGCAGGCGCTCCTCGGGTTTGTGGCTCAATGCCTTGCGATAGGCGGCCGCGGCCCGCTCGGGCTCCGATCGTTTTGCGTAGAGATCGCCCAGGTGAGAAAGGATCTCGGCGTCGGCAAGGTCAAGCCGTCCGGCCTGCTCCAAAAAGACACCGGCCTTGTCTAGTTGGCCCGCGCGAAAACTCACCCAGCCCAGGCTGTCGAGCACCGCGCCCGTGCCAGGCTCCAGAGCCGCCGCGGCTTGCAGCCGCCTACGCGCCCTATCCAGGTCGTGGCTATGGTCCGCGGCGACGAAGCCCCAGAAATTAAGCACCTCAACCGAGTTGGGCTTCTTCTTGATGAGCGGCTCGACCAAATCCAGGGCACGCTGCCAGGCGCCTCGTCGTTCCTCGATCATGGCCAGGCTCAAGGTCAGGCGTGCCTGGTCCGGCTGGCTGGCCTGCAATGCCTCCAACCTGTGCGCGGCCATGACCGCATCGCCCCGCTTCTCGTCGATGAAGGCCAGCGCAATCGCCGCATCTAGCTTCTGTCCCGCATTGTCACCGGCCGCGGCCGCGGCGCTTTCTGCCAGGCGCGCCGCCTCTGCGGTCTTGCCTTGCTCGCGTAGCAGCTCCGCCGCCCGCAGACGCGCCTCGAAAAACAACGGCGAGGTCTTGGGCACTGCGACCAGAGTCGCCAGCGCCTCGTCGCTCTGATCTAGCTCTTTGAGCAGCGCGGCCGCAGTCAGCGTCAGCCGCGCCTTGGCGTCGTCGGAGATGCCTGCCTCCTGCGCCTTCTTCACCAGCGCCAGGGCGCGGTCGAGGAGGTGCGCCGAACGCTGCAGTTCAATGCTGCCCGCCAGACTCTCAGGATCCGAGCCGGCTAGGGGAGAAACCAAATCATCGGCCAGCTGCTCGGCGGCCTTGCCCTCGCCGATTCCGACGAGAAAACGTGCGTAGGCTGCCGCGATTTCCAGGGAGCCCTCTCCCCTGTCCAGGGCCTCGCGAAAAGCGCGCCGGGCTTCGTCGTTGCGCCCCTGGGCGGCCAGAAGCCACGCCAGGGCGGTGAGTGCCTCGATGTGATTGGGCTCCTGGGTCAGGGTCTGGCGAAGCTGCGCCTCGCTTTGTGCCATGTCTCCCAGCGCCCAGGCCACCGCCATCAGGCGCATATGCCCGGAAAGCGACGCCGGTTCGCGGTGACAGAGATCGGCCAGGGTGCTGGCTGCCGCGGGAACGTCGAGCGCCAGGATCTGCGCCTCGGCCAATTCCAGATAGACCGCCTCGGCTGTGTCAGGCTCGTCGGCAAAATCCACCTTGCCCACTGCCTGTCGCAAGGATTGCACCGCGCCGGCCACCTCACCCTGGGCCTGGCGCAGGTGCGCCTGGGCCATCAGGCCGTCGGGCGTGACTTCGATCTTGAACGAGGCGTGGATGGCCGCGGCCGCATCGGACAGGCGCCCGAGACGCATGAATATCTCGGCCAAATGCGCCTGTAGCTCGGGCGATTCGTCGTCGAAAATCAATGCCCGCTGCAGTTCAGCCGCGGCTTCTTGCCAGCGCTCCTCCTCTTCGTAGAGGAACGCTCGGCTGGCGTGCTCGTAGGCGCTGGCATCCACCGAACGCGTGACGATCTGCCGGTCGTTGACCAGCTTGGTTATGGGCGGTGCCTGGGTGGCGCAAGCGCCCAGACATGCGGCGGCCAGGGCAAGGAAAGTTTGCCTGGCGGTTCGCGGGATCACCAAGTGAGGGTAGCACAGGGCGGAGCCAGGCGAAGGGTGCTGTCTGGAGTATCCTTTGGGATCTCCACTCCGAGCATGGCGCGCGTGATCTTGACGTCGTCGATCGTCACTTCGACGTCGTTCGCCGCAGCCACTTCCACCCGGACGCGCAGCCGGGGAATTCGAGGTTGCAGCTCAGCAAGCTCCTTCTCAGCATCTGCTTGCGCCCGCCGATAGCCGCGGTGCGGACGAAGTGGATTCCGACTCATCGGGATTCGCGAGGATCCAGTTCCAGGCGAGCCCGCGGTATACTTGCCCCGGCGACGTCAGGAGGTGCCGATGCCCATCATCCGTCAAATTGTCCTGGTGCTCGCGGCTGCAGCCACGGCAGCGTGCACAAACGATCCGCTTCAGCAAAAAGCGATACCCGACGCCTCGACTGGCGCAGGCCGTTTGGGGATCGGCGAGCTCTGCGACCTGCTGGTCGATGCAGGAGCAAACAATTCCGTCTACAACAACCAGGTGCTTCAGTGCCCGAGCCGCATCTGCCTCAAGCCGCAGGATCAGGTTGGCGGAGTGGATACCGCCCCGCTTTGCTCGTCCGAGTGCTCGCAAGACAGCGACTGTCTCGGTCAGACTCGGGACCCAAACAGCCCGAGTGATAGGCGCTGCAAGGGCGGCTTCATCTGCGGGGCGGCGTTCAACATCGGCCCGCTTTGCTGCAAGAACCTTTGCCTGTGCAAAGACTTCTTCGCGAACCCTCCGCCAACCGCCGCGACCTGTGTCCCCTACCCGAATAGCGGAATGGGCTGCCCATAGATCTCTGCGTCCGCTTTGGTGGAAAAGCTAGCCAGCGGCGTTCTGGATCGGGTTCCGCGAGATCCTGGTCAGTCGCAACTCCCGCAGCATGGAACCCATGCGCCCGGAGGGGCCGTGATGTTCATGCTGCCGGCCGTAGGCGTGCTGGCTAGTGAACCACCCATGGGTCTTCCGGACTCCTCCTCTTTGTGGCGGGCGTTGGACTTGTCGGTCGTGAGGCCGACACTCGTGGCAGCTTTCCAATTGGCGCCACCCGATTCACCACGCGTGAAGCCGCCCCAGCGTCAGCGCTGATGGCTTGGACAGCCACCGATCCCGCATCCGCGCGGGCAGTCCCGACTGAACCGGCAATCGCGCCGTCCGCCGCTGCAGCTACCAGGGTGCCTGGCGCTATCGCAGAGTCGGGACTGGATCGCACCCACAGAAAAAGCGCAAGCCCAGCCACGGCCACTGCACCGAATGCAAAGATAGGCCAAAGTCGATTTCGCGTGGCGATCAACTGTGTGTCTTCAACGTCCGCCGACCCTGCCTCACCGGTCGCCCGCGAAAGCGTGGTGATTGACTGGACAGCAGCGGCCCGCTCAGCACCTGACACCGGGCCTTCCCCGAACGTCGGCAGATCCCCCGAAGACGAGGACCGACCCAGCGCAGTCGCGGCCCCGCCGGCATCGCCCCGCAGCGCTCCTACGAACGCTGCAATACTGTCAAAACGGTCTTCGCGCGCCCGAGCCAAAGCCCGCGTGATCGCGGCCTCGACATGGGCAGGCAAATCGGCCACCAACTCGCACAAGCGTGCGGGCGTCCCAGTCAAGTGCATGACCAGCATCTCCGTCCCCGTTGCCGCCACATACGGCGTCCTGCCTGCTAGTGCCTCGTAGATGATGGTCGCGAAGGAGTAGATGTCCGAGCGCAAATCGACGTCCGCGCTGTCTTTGCACTGCTCTGGCGACATGTAGGCCGGGCTGCCCATGATCAGTCCGGCTTGCGTCCGCATGGTCCCGCCCGTGCCGCCAACCCGCCTTATCTTCGCGATGCCAAAATCCAGAATCTTCACCCGCTCGCTGTTGGGCGCGGTCGGCTCCGGTACCAGAAACAGGTTCTCCGGCTTGAGATCTCGGTGAACAATCCCGGCTGCATGGGCAGCGCCCAGGGCAGACCCGGCTTGGCGGGCCATTTCCAGGACCTGCGGCAAGGGGAGAGCACCCCTGTCGGCCAAGCGTTTCTGCAGGGACACCCCTTCGAGAAACTCCATGAGGATATAAGGCGCGCCCTCGGGTGTAACGCCAGCGTCAAAGACTTCGATGATGTTGCGATGCCGGATGGCGCTGGCAGCCCGGGCTTCGTTGAGAAAACGCCGAACCAGTTCCTCGTCCCGCGCCAGGGCGGTATGCAGGACCTTCACAGCGGCGCGGCGTTCGATGAGTGGGTTCTCGGCTAGGTAGACCTCCCCAAAGCCGCCTTCGCCGAGTAGCCGAACGATGCGGTAGTTGCCAAAAGATTGGCCAGCCTGCAAGGCCATGCGTGTTTCCTCGACTAGGTTACTCCTAGCCGCAGTGCGAACAAGTGGATTTACAGGTCCCGCGCTTTTTCTGAAGGCAGCGAAGCGGAGCGAGACCCGATGGTCCGATTCGCTTCATCGCGTGTCGCTTCATCGCGTGTCATGGATGATCGGCCACAGGCTTGGCCAGGTCACGCAGCAGCGGGCTGCCTTTGCTGCGCAGCTCTTCCATGGCTTTGGCGTCCGCAGAATCGGTGGAATTGGCCAGGCAAGCCAGCATCTCGGCTGCGTCTTCTGCCGGCGTGCCGGGCGCCAGCACCAGCTCGCGCAAAGGCCGGGCGGGCACTAGTGACGGCGTCGGTTTCGTACGCTGGGCGAGTTGCTGCCGGCACAGGGCCACGCCCGTGGCTGCCACCACGCCTAGATCCGCATCTTTGCTCGCCTCGCGCAAGGCCAACAGCGTGCGCGCACCGCTCGTTGGCAGGACCAGAATTGCAGCGCGGCGGATGTCAGGGGAGGCATCATGCATCAGCGCCGAGAGATCGTTTCTCCCAGCGCATAGTGCGTTTGCGTCGGCCAGGCTCTGCAGGGCGGCCAGCCTAGCGTCGACTGCCCGATCTGCCCTGCCAGCCGCTGCGGCCAAGATCCGACACGCACGCTGAGCGACCTCATCCGGCACTTCCCACTCGTCGAAGAGACCCGGATCGACGTCACCCAGCAGCGCACCGAGCGTGCGCAGTGCACGCTCGCCAAGCTGTGCGTCGGCCGAAGCACACTGGGCCAGCACGGCGTCGAGCAGCAGCAGCCGATCCGGCAGGTAGAGCACGCTGTCGAGCGCGGCCAGCGCCAGGCTGCGATCCGGGTCAGCCAATGCCTTCGCCAGCCGCGCCACACCGATGCGTGCCGCCCAACGGCCCAGCTCGGCCCGATCGCCACGTTCGGCCGCCTTGCGCAGGCCCTGCAGGGGCACCTCGAGCAGGCCGGTGCGACGATTGTAAGATGGACGCTCGGCCGCGGCTGCCGGCGCGATGAACAGCAACGCGACGGCCAGAACCCAAGCTGCAGCGTTGTGCTTCATCGCGACCTCCACGCTAGCCGAGCCAGGGTCGCCGTGCAATTGTTGGCCTAGAATCCGTATCCGTTTGTCACGAATCTTCCGGTTTCGTCTGACCTGGTAGACTGGGACTCTATGAATCGCTGCCGTGCGCTCGCCCTGACTGGGCTTTGCTTGGCTCTCGGGCTGGCGATGGCGTGGACAATTCCCGCAGCGCGCTCGCTGCCGGCGAGCCGCCCGGCGGGTGACCCTCCCCATTCCCCATCGTCTGAGCCCGTGCCGGTGCCGGAATCTGCCGATGTCAAACAGCGTGGGGTGGCGCTGGGGCTGTTTGCCGAGGACGTCAGCTTTTCCTACGCGCCCTTGCTCAACGAGATCGCAGCCCTGGGCGCGACCCATGTGTCACTCATCGTGCCCTTGTACCAGAGCAATGCGGCCTCGACCGCGCTCAAGCTGCACACGCGACTCTCGCCCACCTTGGAAGCTGTCGCGGATGCCATTCGGCTTGCGCGCCGGGCCGGCTTGGAGGTCACTCTGTTCCCCATCGTGCGGCTGTCCGAGCCGCGCAGCCCCAAAGAATGGCGGGGCACCCTGGTTCCCGCGGATCGGGATGCGTGGTTCGCCAGCTACGGAGGCTTGCTGGCCGACTTGGCCTCGTTGGGCGCGCTGACCGGAGCCTCGCGCCTGGTGGTGGGCAGCGAGTTTTCGTCGCTGGACGGCGACCTTGCGCACTGGCGACCCCTGGTCGAACGCATCCGCGCCATCTTTTCCGGCACGCTCATGTACTNNCAACTGGGACCACTATCAGGACGTTCGCCTCTATGAACTAGTCGACGAGATCGGCGTGGTTGCCTACTTCAACCTGCGCGAGCCTGACGGTCCGAGCGATGTGCCGGCCCTCACTGAACGCTGGCGCAGCCTGCGGCGCGAGATCGAGTTCAGCCTGGCCGCGTACCAGAAGCCGTTCGTGTTCAGCGAATTGGGCTACCGCTCGCGGACTGGCTCGACTGCGGCGCCCTGGGACGAGGTGCAGGGTGGCGTGCCCGACGTGGATGAGCAGGCGCGCGCCTTCCAGGCTTTCCGGCAGGCGTGGACCGCACCCGGGCACCCCCCCTCGCGCCTGGCCGGCATCTATCTGTGGAACTGGTACGGCTACGGCGGGCCAGAGTCCACCGGCTACACCCTGCGCGGCAAGCCTGCCGTCGATGTCATCCGGCAGATCCTGGACGAGATGTAGCAGCGCAAGGCTACAACTTCAGCTACTCGATCGGCGGGTAGTCAGGCTCGGTCTCGGGCGGGAGTTCAGTTTCCGGCGGCGGGGCGCGCCGCGCTCCTGGGGTCCATATCTTCAGCTGGGCCGACAGCCCCCCCTCAAGCACCACGGCCACATCCCAAAAACCAAACAGCGCACGAAACTCAGCGGCGAGCGCAAGGTAGTTGGTGAAGTTGTACACAAGGCCGCCGCCCAGGCCGGCCACCAAGGGCCCGCCGTTCACAGTGTCGCTGCTCTTGAAGTTGTCAGAAGGCGCCACGAAGAGACGAAAGGCCGTACCGCCACCCAGGGTGCCTGTACCGAACGCCTGCAGGTTGCTCGCGCGCCCGAAAAGGCCATCGCTCAATAGATAAGCGCGGCCGAGCACGGCCCAGGCATAGGTATTCGGATCCCGGCAAGCGGGAGGGAGACACCCAGCGCCGGCTTCCGTGTGCACAAACTGATAGCGCCCCTGCAGGGAAAACATGATGTGATCGGTCCACTGATAGCCAATCTCGGGCAGAAGGTGCAGCACACCGCCGAACGACCAACTGCTCGGCAGCCGGGCGCCCTGGCTGCCGTAGTTCTCCGGATCTCTGGCGGGAAACCAACCCCAGCCTGTACCCATGCCCAAGCCCAGCCACCAGCTCCGCACTGCACGCCGGCGGCCCTCGTTCTTCTCGGCATTTGCCGCCGCCAGCTCCCCGTGGATGCGGGCCAGCGGGTCATCGTCCGCCACTGGTTGATCTGTGCCGCCAGCTCCGGCCTCGCCTGAACCACCCTTTCGGATGAGCAAGATATTTGGGCTCTCATCGTTGCCGTTCGATGCCGTGACCTTGTTATTCGCGTTGTACGCCTGAGCAAAAAACTGCAGCGAACTGCCCTTCACTTCAGTGGCCGGGATCTTTGCAACGTACCAGCCCTTGGGCGAGTGGTTCGCGTCGGTTGTAACAAAGCGGTCGGTACCCGAGGGCCGGTATTGGAGAACCACGCTCTTGGTGGCCAGCACCGGCTTGGCAGCGCAACGGATGATGAGTTCGGTGCCTGCCGGCACCTCGGACGGGATTGGGCAAAGAAGCCCGTGCGGAAAACGGGTCGGCAGGTCAGGCTCGGGCGGCGGCGGCGGCGGCCCGGGCGGCTTCTTCTTTGTCTCCACCGCAGTGGCTTTCTTCGAAGCCTTAGCGGAGTCTGATGATTGTGCCTTTGCTTCGTTCTTGCTGTCGCTCGACGATCCCGCGACGGCGGCCTTCGCTGCAGGCGCCTTCTTGTTGGTCAGGGAAGAGTTTCGCCGGGAGGTCTTCGAGGACGTCCCGCAGGCTGACGCAAGCAGCAAGAACGCGCAGCTACCCAGCAGACAAAATCGAATGGTCAGTTTCAAGCCCACGATGGCCTCTTTGCGGATGGTGGATTGTGATGTCGTCTTGCCACTCAGTCTCCCGTTTCCCCCTCCCCCCCGGCTCAACCTTGTTATCGCGTGGGCAGCCGGCCGGCTTCGCCGGTTCCGCGCACCATCGCGGGAGGGTATAGGAACCTTCTGAGGGTTCCCATATGAATTCGAGGTAAGCATTTGTAGTCACCATCAATGTATTTGACTACTTGGCTAGTCCGCTTACTCCCCGTCCTAGGACACTAGGCCTTGCCGAGCGCGCGGCTCTCAATGATCAACGGCCGCCAAGCTGGTCAATTCTCTTCTGTATCAGCGTGCGGTCAGCCGCGTTGGGTGAGGCCTTGAGGTATAGCTTGTAGTGGTGCACGGCCTGCGCCGCATTGCCAGCCTGGGCATAGGCCATGCCCAGCCCACGCTGGCTCTGGACGTCCTTGGAATTCAGCTTCAACGCCTCGGAGAAGGCGGCAATGGCCTCGACCGGTGCGCCGTTGAGCAGCTTGGCATTGCCCCGCTGATAGGCATCGGTGGCCTCCTGCGCCTTGTTGGTGGCAGGCGAGGCAACTTGAGATTGCTTCTTCTCGGGCCTCGGCGCAGCCGGCTCGCTCCATGCTCGGTCGATAACGGGTTTCTCGGCGGCTGGCTTGGGCGCCGCCGCAGGCTTCTGCGCGACTGCGCGTTCGGCCGGCGCCGGCTTCTCGGCCGCGATTTTCCTTTCCGGCGCCGGAGTTGGTGCCAGGGCAGGCTTCTCTGGCTGAGCCGGCTTCTCGGCTGGGGCAGCAATCTGCTCGGCCGCTGCCGGTTTGTCCTTCGCCGGGGCCGGCGGCTTCGCTTCCGCCGCGGGCTTGGCCGGTTCCACGGCTGCGTCGGGCGAGGCCGGCTTCTGGGCGATCGCAGGCTGTGGGGGCGCGGCTGCCTTTCCCACCGACCTGACCTGGGCCGGCTTCTGGTCCGGACCGGATTGCTTCTTGCCACCACCCGCAGAGATGGCTATCCCCACGACCGCCAGCACCAGTACGACCACGCCGCCAGCGGCAAGCAGGAGGTTGCGCTGACCTCTGCCCGGCGCGCCTTTCATGCCTGCTGCCAAACCCACCGATGGCGCCGAGCCCGCCCATTCGGGGACCGCCTCGGATGTCCCACCTGCCCTGGGTGCTTCTTCTCTGGCGCGCACTTCGGGTGGTTCATTCTCAGCCCTGGCCACCACATCTGCCTCCGAGGTTGGCTCAGCGGAAGCAGTTGCTGCCGCGGCCGTGGCAGCAACTGCCGGAGCTGCGCCGTGATCGAGCGACACGTTCGCCGCCGCCGAGGCTGGACCGGCTGCATCGGCTGCGGGACGCTGCAGGAGACGCGCAGCCATGGCGGCTGCATCGGCTGCGGGCGGAACAATGGTTGGGGCCATTGCAAATTCCGCGGTCGCAGCTCGACGCTTGATCGCTGCTCCGGCGGTTGCCACAGCCGACCCTGGTGGCGCTGAGGCACCTGCCGGGCTGGCGGGTGCGGGCGGCTGGGCCGCCGGCTGGCCGCCAGCCGGCGATCGGGCGATCGCCGGGCTGGGGTCTCCGGGAGTCGTTCCAGCAACCGGCCGGGACGCGACGGACCCTGGCAAGCCGGACCCGTCAGTTGCCAGAGCGCTGGGCCGCGAAGACGCGGCGACTGATGACGGGACGACTGGCTTGACTGGCAGCCCAGGCACGGGACCGCCCCACATCATGGTCTTGGCGGGCNNTTCCGGCTGGGTGGCCGGGAGCGGCGCTTGGCAGTAGGGGCATTTTGTTGGCGTCATTGGGCGGGCGACGTGGGTGAGGGTTGTGCAGGCGGAGCGAATGTGTTCCCGGCTGGCGGTGGCGGTTCCGGCGCCGGCGGCGGTGTCCATCCCGGTTGCGGCTGCTGTCCAGGTCCCGGCGGCGGTTGCTGTCCCGGTCCAGGTTGCTGTGTCCATCCTGGCGGCGGCTGCTGTCCCGGTCCAGGTTGCTGTGTCCATCC
>PMJE01000380.1 GCA_003157315.1 Myxococcales bacterium
GCTTCGCCTGAGCCACACCTTCGCATGGAATCGCGCCAGCCTCGACATCGCGGCCGGGGCGTTCCGCCCGGCTCAGCGCGATGCTGGGGTGCCGGATGGCCAAGCGGGCTTGCGCCTCACCATCAACCACTGGAAGGGGATCACGACCCCGGGCAGCGGTGGAACGGATGCACGTGCGGCCTCCATCGGTGTATCTGGTATGGTGCGCCAGTTCAAGGTCGACCCGCATGCACCGCTGCCAGCCTCGCCGACACCACTGATTGGGTGGGCACTGGCAGCCAACGTGCTTCTTCCCATCATCCCTGCGAGGGACGGCACGGACCGCGGAAACGCGTTGACCCTAACCGGAGAGTTTGTGATAGGCACCGGTGACGCCGACCAATATACGGGAATGACCGCAGGCGCGACCATGCCCAATGCGTACGGCTTGCCCCCGGGAACCAATATCGACTATACGGGAGCCGCGGTGCCGGCGGATAGCACGTTTGCAGCACCTCTGGTCGGCCGCCCGTACACGCCCAACGTCGATCCCGGACTGGTGGCGTTCGATCGGATCGATGGCGTTCACACCATCAATTGGCAGACATTTATCTTCGGCCTCCAATACTACCTGCCCCCCACCGGGCGCGTCTTTGTCAGCGGCAACTACAGTCAGGGAAAGTCCAACAACATCGCGAGCTTCTATCCGCCTGTTGCGCCCGGTCAGCCATGGATCAATTCTTTGGGCGTATTCCAGTCTTCGCGGTATGTGGACGGGAACATCTTCTTTGACCTGACCCCCGCTGTCCGGATGGGCCTTTCCTATCAACGCGTCGACCAGAAACTGGCAGATGGCACGAACGTCCACAACAATCGCTGCGAGATGACCTTCCTCTATTTCCTATAGGCCCGGTGCTCCGGGAGGCGGAACCATGCAAGTGCAAATGAACCTGCGATCCTTAATCACTGTCGGCGTTGCGGCATTGATGGCGGCCAGCACCGGCCTGTCATGCTACGAGAGCCCGCAATCGTTTCAACCAATCACGACTGGCGCCAAACCGTGGAATCCCTATGATGTCCCCAATTATGACCCCAATAGCCCCTGGAATCCTCAGCCAACCTGCACAACTGGGTACTACGTCGCCATCGACAGCTGCCCAGGCTGCACCGGAGTTTCATACGCTCTTTGCACCGGGGTCACCTTTACCCAGTGCGTGTGTGGGGGTCCATTCTGGCCTGGTGTGCAGTGTCCGAAGTCGCTGGTTTGCTGTCCCAATGATTTTCCGCCCTACAACTGGCTGGAGCTCATAAAGTACGCTGGTCCTGGCTGGGCCGGTCAGAACCCAGCTCTCAACGCAAGTACGGCCGCGGGCTGCCCTTGAGAGGGTGGCGGACGGGTCGAGTCGGCGCCATCCAACGCGGCTAGTTGTCCTGCGCGCCATCCTGGATCCAATCATGGATGCGCTGCTGCTCTTCTGCGGAGAGCGGATGACCAGAAAAACTCGGGGCCGAGTCTCCATTGGTTGAGTAATTAGTCTCGTCCGCCGGCATTTCAACTCCGCCGGAGCACCTGGTCGTCCTCCCTGCGGGCAGCGGATCCAAGACCTTCAGGTACATGAAGCTAGCCTCTGGATTCCCCGGGAGCACCCGCATTCCATCTTGTGCGCAAGTGGGCGCCATGCATGGCAGACCGACGAGGCTCCAATACGCGCGCACCTGCGAACTCAGGTCGAGGGCGCCGAGCCGCATAGGTTCGCCATTGTAGTGGCAAAAGTCGGTGGTGCACTTCTGTTGGATGGTTTCTGTGTAGATTTTCGTGAACGAGTTGGCAGAAGGCGCAGCACCCGAGCCGCATCCGAAGCCCAGAACCGCGGAGGCGGAGAGTGCGAAAATCGCTGCCAGAACAGTGTGTCTCATCGATTCCTCCACGAGCCCATGTTTGACACTGGATACGTCAAGGTACAACGCTCTCCTCCCTCTCACCAATGATTTTGATCAACGGGCCGTCAAGGTGCCAGAACCGTCGACCGGGTGCAGGCTGTCGTGATGCTGGGATTCGGAGTGGGAGGCCGCTCGCATGGAGGGGCGACCTGCGGTCGCCCCTACGTGGGACGTGGGCCGGGCGAAAGGGGGCGTGGGCACTCCAGGCCGGCGCTTGCGGGACGGTCGCGTCTGCCTGGTGGTCGCGGGCGTCCTAGTCAGTCACGATGCGACCACGGAGAAGATCCCAGCCATTTCCTGGTCCGGACGGAGTTGCTGCAGCGAACTACCGGCGGGAGAGTTCTCTGACGCAGAAGAAACCTATTTGAAATGCCTAGGCACCGGAACCTACGGGGTCCACGGCTCCATTTATGGTCCAGACTACGAGCTTCGACCACGTGATTTCAGGCACTTAGGAGGTTCTGCCCGCTCTACAGCCCAACTTTGGCCAGCGGTCCTTTTTGGAGAGCAAGGAATGACCCTTTTTACTCGCCTGCCTCCCCTTAACGTCTACAGAAGGAGTTCTTCATGCAAAGACTTTTGACCATCGTCTTCTCAGCGACGCTTGTGGCTTCTGCTTGCTCAAACAATTCGTCTTCAGGCGGCAGCACCGGCGGCCAAACTGCTCAGTCGGGCGGTGGCCAAACCGTGAACGGCACNNAGCGGCGGCCAAACCGTGCCCGGCAATGGCGGCAGCGCTTCCGGCGGCCAAACTGTGACCGGCAAGGGCGGCAGCGCTTCCGGCGGCCAAACCGTGCCCGGCAATGGCGGCTCGGCTAGCGGCGGCCAAACCGTGCCCGGCACTGGCGGCGCAGCTACCGGCGGCGGAACCGCGAAGGCCGGTGGCAGCACCGCCGGCCAAGTCAGCGGTGGCGTGCCGAGCGGTGGTCAGACAACTCCGGCGGGCGGTGTGGTCACCTCCGGGGGCCAGACCGTCCCGAACCAGGGTGGCAATGGAGCAGGTGGGTTCACCCTGCCGCCTGGAACTGGAGGCAGCCCTCCCGGTCCTGCGAGCGAAGCCGACTACAGCATGGACGTGGGTTGGCAGTTCAACAAATCGGACGTCAGCGGCGCCCAGGCCACAACCTTCGCCGACACCGGTTCGGGTTGGAGTCAGGTCAGTACGCCGCATACGTACAATGACACCGATTCCTTCAGGGTTCTCATCAACCACAGCGGCGGCGATCACGGCATGTACGCCGGACCGGCGTGGTACCGCAAGCATTTCAAGGTTCCTGCTGCATTCGCTGGCAACAAGTTCATCGTCGAGTTCGAACGGATCCGGGAAAGCGCCGACTTCTACATCAATGGAACCGCAGTCGGCTCCTTCACCGACGGTATCTCAGCGACCGGCATCGATATCACTGCGAATGTCAAAGCTGACGGGACCACCGACAACGTTCTCGCGGTTCGCGTAGACAACAGCGGGGGCGGTGAGTACTGGAACGCGAATGCCACCAACCCGGACTACGGTGGATTGGTGGGGCATGTCTGGCTGCACGTGCCGGGCAAGATTTACCAAACCTATCCGCTCTACCAAAACTTGAAGACGCAGGGCATTTACATCTACGGCACCAACTACGCCAGTATCACCAACAATACTGCGCAGGGCGACACGGGCAACCTGACGCTGAACGTGGAATCTGAGGTGAGCAACGAATCGGGCAGCGCCGCGAGCGTGACGTTGGGAGTCAAAGTAGTCGATGCCGCCACAGGCACGACGTTGACCACATTCTCAGGAACGGCCGCGTCAGTGCCGACGACTGGCGCTACGGTGGTCAAGGCAAGTGGGCCGTTGACAGGCGCGAAGCTGTGGAGTGACTTGTATCCGAATCTCTACAATGTCGTAACGACACTCACTGTGGGCGGGGCAGTGGTCAATGGCCGCAGCACGATCACGGGGTTCCGTCAGACGGCATTCAAGGGAGGCGCCGGCACCGGCGGTGTGTATATCAATGGCCGGTTTGTATATATGCTTGGCTTTGCCCAACGCTCGACCAATTCATGGGCAGGCCTTGGCCAGGCGGTGCCGGACTGGATGCATGACTTCCATGCTAATCTGACCCGGGGCGCCAACGCGAACTACATTCGCTGGATGCACGTCACTCCGCAGGTCGTGGACATACAATCGGGTGACAGGTACGGCGTAGTCAGCATTGCGCCCGCCGGCGACAAAGAGGTGACCAATCCGACGGATGCCCAGTGGACGGCGAGGATGGCTGTCATGCAATGCGCTATGATTTACCTGAGGAACAATCCGAGCGTCTTCTTCTATGAGGCGGGCAACGGTTCAGTTTCCGGGAGCCAGATGCAGTCGCTGGCTGCGCTCAGAGACACCTGGGACAAGAACGGCGGCCGCGGTGTCGGCGATCGCGATATGGCAGACGCCACTGGCGCGTCTTCTGCCGATTGGTTTGGCACCATGATAGCGTATGACACAGGCAATCTCGGCAGTGGGTACTTCCGTGGCTACTCCGATGCGTATCGAGACCAGGGGCCCATCCTCGAAGAAGAGGATTTCCGCGATGAGTCCTTGCGCGGCATCTGGGACGAGTACTCGCCCCCGCATGTTGGCGGCTTCGTACCAGGGGCGCTGGACACGTATAACGAGACTTCGGAGGTCTTCACCGTAGGCGACAGTTCGAATGACGGGCAGGTTTCGCGGCTCAATGCCTGGTTGAAACTCGAGACCATCCGCAACACGACTTCCGCAAGCTCTCGCTACTCAGGTTACGCCTCAATCTACTTCTCGGACGAGAATGCCGATGGGCGGTTGGATAGCTCTGCCGTCTGTCGCGCGGGTGGCAAGGTCGATGCGGTGCGTCTGCCCAAGGAGGCCTACTACGCGTTCCGCGTCGCTGGCAACACGCAGCCTGACATACACATCGTCGGGCACTGGACGTATCCCGCTGGCACCAAGAAGACAATGTACGTGCTAGCGAACAACGTCTCGTCGGTTGGATTGAGCGTCAACGGCGGAGCGGAAACAAAGTCGTCGACCCCGACAGATGGGTACACCTTCAGTTTCCCGAACATCAC
>PMJE01000194.1 GCA_003157315.1 Myxococcales bacterium
CACGTCGCCGACGATCTTGTCAGGTGAGCGCGTATCGCGATAGCTGAACTTGGATTTCTCGCGCCCGATTTCCTCGACCACGCCCTCGGCCATCAGCGCGGCGGTATTGTCCGCGGGGAGGTCGTACAGCTTGAACTTCAGCGACGAACTGCCGCAATTGATGACCAGTACCTTCATGACTTGCACTCCGGAAACTACTGCTTTTGCGCGTACTGAACACGCACGACGTTGATGGCGATCACGTTGAGCACATCGGCAGCTTTGCAACCGCGCGAGAGATCGGATGACGGTTTGGCCATGCCCTGCAGAATGGGGCCGACAGCCTCCGCCTTGCCCAGCCGTTCGACCAGCTTGTAGCTGATGTTGCCCGCATCGAGGTCAGGGAATATGAGCACGTTGGCCTTGCCCGCCACGGGCGAGCCTTTGGCTTTGCGCTCACCGATGGCCGGAATGAGCGCGGCGTCGCCCTGCAGTTCACCGTCGACGATCAGCCCGGGCCGCTTCTGCTTCACGGCGGCGGTGGCGGCAGTTACCTTGTCGATGGCTTCATGCTTGGCACTGCCCTTGGTGGAAAACGACAGCATGGCGACGCGTGGGGTGTCGCCGGTCAGGCTGGCGTAGCTGTCGGCGGTGGCTATGGCGATGTCGGCCAGTTGGTTCACATCAGGAGCGATGACCACTGCACAGTCGGCAAAGAAGACGACACCGTCTTTGCCAAAGGACTTGTCCGGCACCACCATGGCGAAGAAGCTTGACAGGGTCTTGAGGCCAGGCTGCATACCGATGATCTGGATGCCAGCGCGGCACACGTCGCCGGTGGTGTAGAGCGCGCCGCCCACGAAGCTGTCCGCCAGGCCCTTGCGCACCATCATGGCGCCGTACCACAGGGGGTCCTTCATCTGCGCGACCGCCTGATCCTGGGTAAGGCCCTTGGCCTTGCGCAGCTCGAAGTACGTGCTGGCGTAGTCGTCGAAATTCGGCGGCTTGGTCATGTCCACTATGTTGATCTTGTCGAGCGACAGAGACGCCGACGCCGCGATCGCCCTAATCTTTTCGGGCGCGCCCAGAAGGGTGATCTGCGCAATGCCCTGCTTGGTGGCCAGGGCTGCGGCCTCGATGATGCGAACGTCCTCTCCTTCTTGCAGGACGACCCTACAGGGACTGGTCTTGGCTTTGGCGTGAATCTGTTCAATGAAGGTGGGCATGGTGACAATCTCCTAGTGGGGCTTCAGCCTGCACGGCTCGCGCGCGCCAACCTCGCAGGCCGGGCAGAGCCCGGCTTGGGCGCGCTTTCCGTCCGGTCGAGTCCGTCCAAAAAATCGGGTGGGAGGGACGGCCAGCGCCGGCAAGCCATGGGGCGACACAACGCCGGCAGAGTAGACCCGCCGGAGTGCCTGATCAACAGGCTTCGATTGGATTCGCCCGCTGCCGACGTACAGATGGGACTCCGGCGTGACCGATATGACGCGCAGGTATTCCCCTTCGTCCAAGTCGAGAAGGCATTCAGTTTTCGTTATCCCGGTCGCTGCGTAGCCAGTGCCTCTGCATCTGCCAGGTCTTTCGCTCGTTCCGTGTTGCGCTTGGCAGCGATCAAGTCGTCCCGGCCGATGACGGGCACCGTGACGCCATCCACTTTCGTCATCGTCCGACGCAACCATGCGTCAGCAAAGTGGAGGCCGCGCATGCCTTTTACGAGATCGATGCGATCGGGGGGAACGCCGATCCACACCACCTCAAGCGGGGACGCTGCGCTCAAATGTTCGACCGCCAGGGCGGGAGCGCCAAAGCTGGCCAACGCCCGATAGGCGCATTCCAGATTGTCAGGGGCATCGTCAAGCCAGATGTCCATGTGTCGAGTGGTGCGTGGCTGGCCGTAGAAATCCACGGCGTAGGCTCCTACGAGCAGGTATCGCGTGTCGACGTCAGCGAGTGCCCGCAGGAGCCTGACGAAGTCTTTGTTCAGTTCCAAATTGGCCTCCTCTGGTGTAGGGATGGCACAGGATCGCACGGAAACGGCCCTCGTGGCAGGGAGAGTGTGCGATTTGATGGGGGAGGCCCGAAAGGGAGCGATCGGCTGGCGTGCCAGTGAGCGGTAGCGATCAGCGTCGTGTGGCTTGCGTGGGCGATCTGCGTGTGCGGGCCGCGGCCCGCATCCACACCTTCACACAACGCCCACGGACAAACTGTGGCTATTTCTCGTTCACACCCTCAAGCGTCCGGCGGACCGCGTGGGCCAGCTCCTCGGGCGTGAAGGGTTCGTGCAGGAGACGAGCGCCGCTTTCAAAAACCCGACGCTCAGCCAGCGATCCGTAGCGCTGGCAAGACACGAAAAGCGATTTCAACCCAGGCAGAATTTTCTCCATCGAGCGCACGAACTCGCGCCCGCGCACGCGCGGCGTGGCTAGGTCGGCTACCAGCAGGTGGATCGTGCCCTTGTGGATGCGCGCAAAACCTTCCGCATCGGCCGGGCTCATGGCTTCAAGCACGGCATAGCCCAAATGGCGCATGATATTGCACGCCAGGCTGCTCACCGCGGGGTCGTCGAGCGCCACCAGAACGGTTTCGCCGCGCGCGCCCGCTCGTTCGATCAGGTCGGGACTCGCGATCTCCTCATCAGACGGATCGGGCTCGCCGCGGCTCACTCGATCGACGACCTCCGCGAGCGGACCACCTAGCTGCATGGCTGGCAGCTCTCCCGTCCGAACCAGCTCGCTCGCGCTCACATCAAATGCGTCAACCACGACCAGAGGTTGGTCGTTGGGACCCGACACGGTTCGGGCCAGGGCCTCGAAGCTGCGCCAGCCGCCATCGGCTCGACGCACGCGCAGTTTGAGGTGCGCTGGTTCTTCCGCCGCTTCTCTCGCTGTTCCCAGCAGGGCCAGCACGGCTGCCACGTCATCGGAATGAATCATCTCCAGAAAACTGGTGCCCAACAGTCGACCGCGTCGATAGGCCAAGAGGCGGGTGACGGACGGGCTGATCTCGCGGATGCTGCCGGCGCCATCGAGCACCACCAACAGGTCGGTCGAGCCATGGCCCGCGCTCTCGCGCGGAGCAGGAGAGCATCCAGCTTGGGTCTTCTGTGTCTTTGCTTCACGTACCATCGGTTCCTTGCTTCTCGCACGCGCGGAGGGCTCTCCTACGTCATCGCACTGACCCCGAGAGCCGACTTCACAGCGCGCCCCAGTTCCTGGACCAACGCGCTCTTGGTGACGAAATCGATGGCCCCAGCCCGCCGCGCCAGCGTTGCATAGGGCGAGTCGGGCAACGAACTGACGATGATGACGGGCAGAAGCGGCTTGATGGCCCGCAGCTCTTTTAGGATCTCGATGCCGCTTCGGCCTGGCAGGCGCAGGTCGAGCAGCACCAGGTCGAACGGCTGAGTCCACGCCAGGCTGAGACCCTCTTCGCCGGATACCGCGGAAACTACTTCTGCGTCAGGCACCGAGCCGGCCAAGAGTTCACCGATCCGTTGGCTGACGGCAGGGTGATCATCCACCAGCAGAATTCGCGTAGGGCGTCCAGGGCTGGCTAGCATGCCTCGAGTGTCCCATGTCGGCGGCGTCGCATCTGCCGGGAGCTTTCCGATTCGTCTGTCGGCTAGTGTCCTACAAGCGCGGCAGGAAGCGAATTATTCTCATGGGAACCCGCGAAGGGTTCCCTTTGCCCTTCGGCCCCCACCTGCCACCCCTGCCCCGCTCGCTTCCCCCTTCGGGGACTTCGGGACCTGCACCTTCCCCCACCACACCCGCTCNNGCTCGGCCTCGCGCGATGGTGCGCCGCCAGCGAGGGCACGCGCGAAGCGCGCGATCAGTCGGCCAGGCCCTCGCGCAGGGCGTACTGAATCAGCTCGGCGTTGGAATGCATCTGCATCTTGTCCAGGAGACGTGTGCGATAAGTGCTGATCGTCTTTTCGCTAAGTGCCAAACGCGCGCTGATCTCCTTGACGGTCCTGCCTGCCGCAATACTACGCATGACCTCAAGCTCGCGGTCGGAAAGCCGCTCATGAGGGGCCCGTGACGAATCACTGCGCAGGCCCTTGGCTAGGGTTTCTGCTAGACGCGCGCTGACATGGGTGCCTCCCATCAGCACCTTGCGGACCGCCCCCGCCAACTCTTCCGCTGCACCCTCTTTGTTCACGTAGCCAGCCGCCCCAGCGCGCAAGGCACGCAGGGCGTAGTGCTCCTCGGCGTGCATGCTCAGCACCAAGACCGGCACCGCGGGACGCAGCCGTTTCATATCTCGGAGTGCATCGACGCCTCCGCGCCCGGGCAGCGAGATGTCGAGCACCACCACATCCCAGGCTTCTCTCTGCAGCTTCTCCAAAGCCTCACTGGGCTTGCTCGCCTCTCCGAACGCCACCTTCCCCAGCGACTCGGTAAGGATATCCCGCACTCCTCGCCGAACCACCGCATGGTCATCCACCAACAGTACCCTTGTCATCGCTCATATCCTCGGCACCAAGAAGACAAATCTAAAGTGGTAGCACTCCTCGCTGTCCCGTCGCGGCATTGCATCCTTCTACCACTCGCAAAAGCCGCTCGGTATAACGCCTCGTTCTGCTGCCTGGTCCCCAGCACGCTCTCTATTATGCGCAAAACTCTCCGGTTTCAAAGCGGAAGACGCGGTCCACACCTTGACGCTCGTCCGTGCCTCCCACAGCGGATGTCCTCCGCGGTCTGCCCGTGCACGATCCTCGACGGTGATCCGTCACAAGACCGTTATGTTGAGCTCGCAATGAATGGTGCAATAGACCAGGGCATCAGGGGCGGACGATGGCTGGAGGTTGGCGTCCGTTGCTACGCCGTTGAGGTTCCCATTGTCGCATTGCTCGCCCTGGCCCGGGTCGATAATGCCGTCGCCGCAGACGTGAGGCGTCAGGCATGCGAACGTGCATCCACTTTGGGTTAGGTCGTGACCATTGGTCTTGCCGAGGTCGCATTGTTCTGGGCCATTTGTTGTGCCATCTCCGCAGAAGGCCCCCCACTTGCAATTTGTCTTGCACCCGTTGTACAGGGTGTCGCTGTTCCGCCCCACGCAGTCCGCGGCGAGCGGCTCGTTTGGATCTTTGCCATCGCCGCAGTCGCATTCCTCACCGGCTGACCTAATCCCGTCGCCGCAGCGGGGAGCGCATTGTGACAGCTTGGTGCTGAAGCCGCTGAGAGTGAGCTGGTAGTTCGACTCGGGTGGGTGCCGGTCGGCACCGAAGATGGCGATCTCGTAGACATTGCCGGTGCTCATGTTGAGATTGACGGTTCGGGTGCGGAAGTCATCCGGTGTAACAGGAACCAGGTTCCCCGCGTTTAGGGGTGTGCACCCTGCTGCTACGTAGCCGGCAGCGGTGGTGGTGATGTTTCCAGTCGCATCAAGACAGCCGCCTTCGGTGATGGTCGCTTGATTTGCACCTGGGGCACCCGTGACAACCACCTTGCCCGGCGTCTGTTGATGAACGCCACCAAGATCGATAACCAAAACGCCGTTGATGAAGACGAAGAGATCGTCGTCGCCGAAGAACTGGAGGGTGAAGGTCGCAGTCTGATCATACACGAACAAGTAGCGCGCCTCATCGCTGAAGTAGGAGTCATGCTTCACGCCCGGAGTGTTTGAGACCCAGCAGCCATTCGACAAGTTAGCCGCGGTAGTCCCTGGGCAATCCGCCGCGGTCACGCGGGGTGGGAAAAAATACTGGGCGCCCTGGCAGGTTGGCCAAATGGGAGTTCCATTGCCATGGTTCCAATAGGGCCATAGGTCACACAGCGTGACCATGCTGGGATTCAGGGTATCGAGGGGGTAGAAGCCGTTGTCCGCACCCGCAAGATGCGTCTTGCTTGCGTAGCGGTAGAGATTGGTCCCGCTGGCGACCATTTCAAGAGTCGAAATGAAGGTCTTGTTCACAGTGCTGTCATCCGTGAACCACTGTTTGAAGCTATTCGCGTCCTTCACGATAGGCACCACCCCATTGAACACTGGGCCGCCGGGAGTGCTTGCGGTGTACTTGACTAGAGTGCCAGAGACGCTGCCGGATTCATTGGTCAGCGTGATAGCGGTGCCGGCGTTGCCGCCGAGGTAGCCGCCGGCCCCGTTGGAAAGCGGGCTGTCGTTGCCAGCCTGGGTGTAGGTGCTGGGAATGTAAGTGCCCGAATTGCCGATGTTCCAATCGCTGAACTGGCAGGCGCACTGGTTGTTGGCGCGCTTGGAATTCAAGATCGGCTTGCCATTCAAGAGATTCGGATCGGGAATATCCCAGCAACGCGCGGTCGAATCATTTCCCTTGGCCGGCCCGCCTGAGTTGGGAACGCATATGGTCGTGGGCGAGGTGGATCCGTTCCACTTGTTGCCCAGCCAGTAGAAGTCGGGGTGGCCACCAGGGGAGACATTCTCGGGCTGGAAGTCGCGGTAGATGATCGGCATCTCAAGACACTGCTGGCCTAGGTTGGCTGGCAATTTGCAATTCTCATTGTCCACTTTCGGCGCGGGGCTACAGGTGAACCCCCCCTCCACCTTGCAGGAGCTCGAGCAGCCGTCACCGTCGAGCAGGTTGCCATCATCGCAGTCCTCGCCCGGATCAATATTTCCATCGCCGCATGCGGTAGAGCAGGCCTGGTTGTGGCCAGAGCTATCATGACAATTCGGCTCCTTGGTGCAGCTCTTCGAGCAGCCGGTTGCGTCCCCGAGGAAGAGGCCATTCGGGCCCTTGCAACCTTGGGGCGGATTGTTCGGATCAGTGCCGCAGTCGCACTGCTCGTTCCTCTCTTTCACTCCGTTTCCGCAAACCGCTATGGTGCAACGACCAGTCGCCGGGGGGGTCGGGCATGTGGCGCCAGCCTCTACCTGGCAGGTGCTCGAACAGCCGTCACCGTCGGTGGTATTGCCATCGTCGCAGGTCTCGCTCCCCGTGAGCATGCTGTCACCACAAATCGGGGTGCAGGGCTTTCCTGGGACGTGACACTCGTAACCGGGTTCGATGGTCTGGCAGTCTGCTGAGCAGCCATCGCCGCTGACAGTATTGTGGTCGTCGCAGGCCTCGTCAATGGTCAGTACTCCGTTCCCACATACCCTCTGACTAACGCAGGGCTGATTCGGCTCTGGACACAAGTAGTCGGCTTCGACCTGGCAGGTGGCGCTGCAACCATCATCTTTCCAGTTGGAATCCAATTTTTGCAGAGGGGGTACTCCGTCATCGCAGGTCTCGCCATTGTCGACAACGCCGTTTCCGCAAAGCTTGAGGTTGCCTTGGGTGTGGCCTGCATCCGAGGGTTTGACACAGCCTGCGACTCCACAAGTGCTGCCGCCGCTGCCACCGTTGTCCCCTCCACCTCCGTTTCCACCACTGCCGCCACCTCCAGATTTTTTCCCGCCTGTGGGTGTGTTTTCGACCCCAGCGGGGGTACAGTTCGCTCCCGCGAGCAAAACAACCGCGCCCGCCAAGAGTAGGGCGCCACAGCTTCTCAAAATGCGGGTACTGACACGGATGGAAATCGTGCTTGTTGACATGGGACGCACCTCGTCTTCGGGACTGCGGATACGTTGGACCGGCCGACCGAGCGGGAGTATAGCAAATTCGTCGCGCGACCTGTGGTACGAAACTTTCTGGCTGCCACGGCTGGCTGCATGTTGCCTGGCACCTCGGTGATGTCCTTGGATATCAGTCCTACGCTCGCCTGTTTTGAGAACTCCTCTACCAAGAAGAACGGGAACTACTCAAAGCGTCAACGAGCATGATCTAGCGTGTCACGGGTAGGCGAGACGATGGTTGTCAACGGGACGGCCCGCGTCGCGTGGCGAGGCGAGTCGAAATGCGCAGCGCCATGAGGATCTGCGGCCTTCACAGTGGGCGCATCGTGACAGGGAGATATGGTATCTAGTACCAGCCCGTTGGCCCGGTAGCCCTGAGGTTCCCAGCGGCGTCTTGCCTCACCCCTGACAGGAAAAAAAAGATGGAAAACGTAAAGATCCTTCTCGACGACAGCGAAATCCCGCGGCAGTGGTACAACCTGGCAGCCGATCTTCCCACGCCGATGTTGCCGCCTCTCGGACCTGANNTGGATCGACATTCCGTCAGAGATTCTCGACATCCTGTACCGCTGGCGGCCGGCACCGCTCCGGCGTGCGGTCTACCTTGAGAAATATCTGAAGACGCCGGCACGCATCTACTACAAGGATGAGAGTGTCAGCCCGGCAGGCAGCCACAAGCCCAACACGGCGGTGCCCCAGGCTTGGTACAATAAACAATTCGGCATCAAGCGGCTGACCACCGAGACCGGCGCCGGGCAATGGGGTAGCGCGCTTGCTTTTGCGTGCTGCCTGATTGGCCTGGAGTGCAAGGTCTTCATGGTGCGCATCAGCTTCGAGCAGAAGCCTTTCCGCAAGCTGATGATGCAAGTGTGGGGTGCAAACTGCATCGCCAGCCCCAGCAATCTCACCAACGCCGGTCGGACCATTCTGGCCAGCATGCCCGATACTCCCGGCAGCCTGGGCATTGCCATTAGCGAGGCGATTGAGGCGGCGGTCACCGACAGCACGGGCCAGACGCGCTATTCGCTCGGCAGTGTGCTGAACCACGTGCTTCTGCACCAAACCATCATCGGCCTGGAAGCCAAGGCCCAGCTCAAGAAGGCGGGCGAGAAGCTGCCCGACATCGTGATCGGCTGCGCGGGCGGCGGCAGCAATTTCGCCGGCCTGGCCTTCCCCTTCGCGCAAGACATGATCAACGGCGCGCAGATGACCATAATTCCGGTCGAGCCGGCGGCCTGCCCCAAGATGACCAAGGGCCAGTTCGTGTACGACCACGGCGACGTGGCGTGTATGACCCCGCTTCTGCCCATGCACTCGCTCGGGCACACGTTCATTCCCAAGCCCATCCATGCGGGCGGACTGCGCTACCACGGGATGGCGCCTCTCGTGTGCCAAGGCATCGTCGAAGGCCTGTTCAAGCCCCGCGCCGTGGCTCAGCTCAAATGCTACGAGTCAGCCATGGTCTGGGCCAAGACCGAGGGCACCATCTGCGCGCCCGAAACCAGCCACGCCATAGCCGCGGTGATCGACGAGGCCAACAAGTGCCGTGAGAGCGGTGAGCAAAAAGTCATTCTATTTAACTATAGCGGCCACGGACTGATGGATCTGTCCGGCTACGACGCATACTTGTCAGGCAAACTTACCGATTACGTGCTGCCCGAGGAGGAGATACAGAAGAACCTGCAGGCATTGAAGGGCATGCCCAAAGCGGAAGCGCGCAAGACGGGACGCTGGTAGATTTCCTTGCAAAGCGGTGAGCTGCCTGAGCCGAAAACCCACTGAGGCGCAACTGCCAGAANNGTCAGGCCTGTGCACAACGCTGCTCTGCCTGGTGGCCACAGGATGTGCGCCAAGCAGTGACAACGGCGTGTCGAACGACGGCAGCTCCGCTGGGGGCTCAACTGCGATGGCAGGCGGCACGAGTGCTGGCGGTTCGCAGGGAGCCGGTGGTACATCTGGCGGCACCAGCGCCAGCAGGACCGGCGGCACGACGGGACTGGCGAGCTCAGGAGGCTCCACGCAAGCGGGAGGCTCAACAAGCTCCAACACGACCTCCGCCGGTGGAAGCGGTGGTGCCGCGTCCACTGCCAGCTCGGTTGGTGGATCGAGCAACTCAGGTGGGGCGAGCTCTGGTGGCTCCGGCGCTGGTGGTGCCCAGACGGGCGGCGTGACCAGCAGGGGCGGCACGTCCGGCGGTTCAGCATCGGGGGGCGTGATCGCGTCCGGCGGCTCGGCATCGGGCGGCGTGATCGCGTCCGGCGGTTCGGCATCGGGGGGCGCGACCGCGTCCGGCGGCTCGGCATCGGGCGGCACCACAGCAAGAGGCGGCACGACCGCGTCCGGCGGCTNNGCGACCGGCGGAAGCACCGGCACGCCACCGGCGGGCAAGGTCTTCAGCCAATGCCGCTTCCACTTCGGCACGATCGATTCGCAGGCGAAGAACGGCGGCGCATCGATGATCTCTCAGTTGGACTTCTTCACTCCGGGATGGATGATGGGCACCTTCAACCAGGGCTACGTGTGCACCGAATCGGCTTCCGGTGGCGCGCTCGCGGGTTTGGTGCCGGTGGATGTCACGTACATCGCTGCCAACTACGTAAAGAATCAAAACAAGCTGTGCGATTGTAACGTGAGCGGCTGCAGCGGAGGCAATCTGTGTAACTACGGCGCGCAGTACATCACCCAGGACTGGTCAACCATCCTTTCCCAGTACACGAGCAACTCAACCGGTTTTGCAGCCTGCCTGGGTGGACGCCCCATCATTTTCGAGATGGAGCCGGATTGGTACCAGTACTACGCCGGTGGTCAGACCCAAGCTTGGACGCCAGCGCAAGCAGGGACCAATATGACAGCCCTGGTGAACGCCCTGAAGAGTTCGTTGCCCAACGCGGTCTTTTCTATGGACATCTCACCGTGGATTCCCAACAACGGCTCGGCCTGGTACACCAGTTTCGACATGGGCCTGTTCACCTTCATCAACACCTCGGGTGGGGGCACCGCCGCCAACAACACGAAGATCCGGTCCAACAACGCCATGACCTGGTCTGGTGTGCATCAGGTGACGGGCAAACCGATCCTGGCCGATACGGGCTACGGAGCAAACGGGGGCTCGGCGGGACCTGACGCCGCCTGGGATGTCCCGGCGAACATCAATGCCCGTATCGCGGACGGTGTTGTGTCAATCTCCCAGTACAACCCAAGTAGCAGCTGGGGATCGACCATCTCGGGCATCCGAAGTCAGCTGAGCACGCCTTCCATTTGTCCGTGAATCTGGGCTGAGCAGGGGTTCGGCAACAGCCTGCCGATTGTTCTCGCCCAGTTTCCGTCTATAACAACAGGCGATGGAGATCCCGAGCCTCAAGAAGCCCGCCCAGCTTGGCTTCGCGATGCCCGCCGAATGGGAGCCCCATGAGGCCACCTGGCTGGGCTGGCCCCATTGTCGTACCGACTGGCCGGGCAAGCTTGCCACCATCGAATGGGTCTACGGCGAGATCGTGCGCAAGATCGCTGAGGGCGAGAAGGTGCGCATCATCATCGACGGGCCACAGAGAGAAGCCAGGGCACGGCGCATGCTCGCCCGAGCCCACGCCAACCTCGCCAACCTGGAGTTCTTCCGCGCCCCCTCGGATCGCGGCTGGTCACGCGACTTCGGGCCNNAATACCCGAACTGGCAGAAGGACAACCGCATCGCGGAGCGAATCGCCAAACAGCGTGGAATGCGACTGTTTCCGGTCATGCGGCAAGACGAGCCCGTCGCGCTCGAAGGCGGCGGCATCGATGTGAACGGCCGCGGCACCCTGCTGACCACGGAGGAATGCTTCCTCGATCAGAAGACCCAGTGCCGCAACCCCGGCATGACCCGCGAGGAGTACAATCGTGTCTTTCGCGACAACCTGGGCACACCCAACGTGATCTGGCTGGGCCACGGGATCGCAGGCGACGATACCCACGGCCATGTCGACGATCTGTGCCGCTTCATAGACCCGAGCACGATGGTCGTCGTCCAGGAAAAGAACGAGCGCGACGTGAACTTTGCGCCGCTGCGCGAGAACTGGGAACGGCTGCAAGACGCGCGTCTGCAGGACGGTGCGCGTCCCCAGGTGATCGCCCTGCCCATGCCGGCGCCGCTTTACCATGGCGACTGGCGCCTGCCGGCGAGCTACGCCAATTTCTACATAGCGAACGCTGCCGTCATCGTGCCCACCTTCAACGATCCCGCGGATCGCAGTGCCCTGGGAATCCTTGGAGAGCACTTCCGCGACCGTCCGGTGGTGGGAATTCACGCCGTGGATCTGGTTTTGGGCTTTGGCACCTTGCACTGCCTGACCCAGCAACAGCCGGCCCCGACTACTTGCGCGACGGGAATCGCTTCTGGCGCCGATTGAGGGACAGCGCGTCACTCGCAGCTGGGCGAGTGCCGACAAAGCAATTGGCTACCTTGCTTTATCATGATAAAAGAATTCTATGTTTTCGCGGAGCCTATTCCTCGAACAACGCCCCAAGCAGAGTTTCTTCTTGTGGGGGCCACGTCAGGTCGGAAAGACCGCACTTCTGCACGCCACCTACCCGTCGGCGGTCTGGGTCGATCTCCTCAAGACCGACGTGTACATGCGCTACCTGCGGCACCCGGCACTGCTGCGCGAAGAACTAGACGCCAAGCCACCCAGCGGCCCGGTTATCGTCGACGAAGTCCAGAAGTTGCCGGCGTTGCTCGACGAGATCCACTGGCTCATCGAGAATCGTGGCATCGTGTTCGGCCTGTGCGGATCCAGCGCACGCAAGCTGCGGCGCGGACACGCCAACTTGCTGGGCGGTCGCGCGATCCGCTACGAACTGCATGGTTTCGTTGCTAGTGAGCTTGGCCACGACTTCGAACTGCTGCGCGCGCTCAACCACGGAGGACTGCCTCCTCACTACCTTGCGGAATCACCCAGCCGACTGCTTGCGGCCTACGTCGACGACTACTTGAAGGAAGAAGTCGCGAATGAGGGGCTGGTGCGCAACTTGCCCGCCTTCGCGGATTTCCTCAACGCCGCGGCGCTTGCCGATACCGAACTCGTGAACAGCGCCAACATCGCCCGCGAGTGCGCTATCTCGGCGCCCGCCGTGCGGGAGTACTTCCAGATCCTTGTCGATACCTTGCTCGGCCGCTACTTGTCAGCCTACACCAAACGGCCGAAGCGTCGCATGATTCAGGCACGCAAGTTCTACTTTGCCGACGTTGGCACGGTGAACGTACTGGCGCGGCGAGGCCGCATCGAACCGCGCTCTGAGCTTTTCGGCAAGGCGCTCGAGAACTGGATCTTCCACGAACTGTCGGCGTTCGCCGCCTACCGCGCGCCCGATCTTCGCTTGTCGTACTGGAGGACGGCCGGCGGCATTGAGGTGGACTTCGTGCTGGGTGACGCCGAGGTGGGCGTCGAGGTCAAGTCCACCGCACACGCCGACGATACCCATTTGCGCGGACTACGGGCGCTGCGTGCTGACCAGCCGTCGAACAAGAAGCTCATCTGCGTTTGCACCGAGGCCCGCGCACGTCGGACGCAGGACGGAATCGATATCCTGCCGGTCGCCGAGTTCCTGTCGAGACTGTGGCAGGGCGACTACGCGAGCTAAATCCGATCTTGAATCTGGAAAGTGCGATTTCTGGCAGGCACCACGGCCAAGCCACTCACCTCGTGACCGGGCTCGTTTGCCGCACTTCTGAATATGTCTCCGGCACCACCCCTGCGATCGCGGGTGACGATCTGCTCTCGCTGATTCGTGTCGGTTGATTCTGGACGGAAAACCGTTCACCATGAGCAGACTTACCCTGGGGGGGCCCATGCGACGACTTGTGCGTTTCATGCTCAGAATTGTGACCACCGCCGTCCCGGTGGTCATCGCTGCCTGCTATGGAGTCCCGTATAACTTCACGCAACGCGGGCGGGTGGTCGATCGCGATACCAAGCAGGGCATCGGGGGTCTGATGGTCGAGTGCCGAACCGCCAGCGACGCGACTACCGAGTCGAACTACTCGGGCACGGACGGAAGTTTTGTACTCATCGCCTTGAACGCGGCCGATTGTCAAAAGGTGGCGGTGGAGGACCTTCGCGACGGGTCCACTCGCTACGCCCCGACCAGCGTGGCGTCCAACTCGTCCAGTGAAATCATCATCGAAGTCGGACTGCAGCCCTGACTCTGCGACGACTGCTGCATCCTCTGTACCGGCGGCTGGAAACCTCGGCGGCCCCGCTCCGCTATCTGTTCGTGGAGATTACCCAGCGCTGCAACCTGGCCTGCCTGCATTGTGGCAGTGATTGCGGCAGCCAGCCACGCGCGGACGAGCTTTCGCCCGACGAGTGGGCGGCGTTCTTCGACACTCTGGGCCGGCGGGTGGACACCTCGCGCCTGGTCATGGTCGTGACGGGCGGCGAGCCATTGTGCGCGCCCGGGCTGGACGTTATTCTCGCGGGGCTGGCGCGTAACCGGCTGGCCTGGGGCATGGTCTCCAACGGCTGGGCGCTGGATCCGGTGAAGCTCAACCGGCTCGTGGATCACGGACTGCAAAGCCTGACCCTGAGCCTTGATGGACTGCGAGACTCGCACGACTGGCTTCGCGGTCGCAGCGGATCCTTCGATCGCGTGGTGGCTGCCATCGCAGCGACGGCGCAGGCCGGGCTGCCATTCTTTGACGTGGTCACCTGCGCGAACCCGCGCAACCTGGAAGAGCTGCCGGCGCTGCGCCGCCTGCTGGGAGAACTGGGTGTGCCGGCCTGGCGTCTGTTTTCCATCTTTCCGCGCGGGCGGGCGCGGGCCAACCTCGCCGTCCGACTGGGCGACGCCCAGCTGCGTTGGCTTCTGCGATGGATCGCAGACGAGCGCCAGCGCCACGACCGACCGGTGCCGGAGTGGAGTTGCGAAGGCTTCCTGCCCGCCCGCCTTGATCGGCAGGTGCGCGACGAGCCCTATTTCTGCAGGGCCGGCATCAGCATCGGCTCGGTCTTGTGCGATGGATCCATCTCAGCGTGCCCCAACATTGCGCGCAGTCTGATCCAGGGCAACATCCGCAGCGACGATTTCCTCGACGTCTGGGAAACCCGATTTGACCGATTTCGCGATCGCCGGTGGATGGCCAGAGGCGCCTGCGCGGACTGTTCGGACTGGAAAGCTTGTCAGGGCAACTCGCTGCACCTATGGGACGATGAGACTTCTGCCACCGTACGGTGCCATCGGGCTGTTCTGCGCGGCTCGCGCTCAGGTCCGTGATGGGTAACCAAGGCGGAGCCGTCCTCGCGCCGCCCCCAGTTGCTTTCTGGAAATATAGCGGGGCTCCGAGTAGTTATACGCCTTCGGAAATCACCATTCTGCCTTCCCGAGGAGATTCCATGGACGTCCGTGTCATCAATGAAATGGTCCAGCAGCAATCCGCCTTCGTCGAAAACCTGACCGCGGAGGTGGGCAAGGTCATCGTCGGCCAAAAAGCCATGGTCGAGCGCATCCTCATCGGGCTACTCGCCGGGGGCCATGTGCTGCTGGAAGGCGTGCCCGGCCTGGCCAAGACCTTGACGGTCAAGACCCTGGCCGACTCGCTCGCCATGCGCTTCCAGCGCATCCAGTTCACGCCCGACCTTTTGCCCGCGGACATCGTGGGCACCGTCATCTACAACCAGAACCGCGGCGAGTTTGTCTCCAAGAAGGGGCCCATCTTCGCCAACCTGGTGCTGGCCGACGAAATCAACCGTGCGCCTGCCAAGGTGCAATCCGCGCTGCTGGAAGCCATGCAGGAACGGCAGGTCACGGTGGGCGACGAGACGCATGCCCTGCCTGACCCATTCCTGGTGATGGCCACGCAGAACCCCATCGAGCACGAAGGAACCTATGCCTTGCCCGAGGCGCAGCTCGACCGCTTCATGTTGATGGTCAAGGTCGGCTACCCCAGCAAGGAGGATGAGCGCGCCATCATGGACCGCATGACCACGGGCACGACGGTGCGGGCCGCGCCGGTGGCCACCCCACGCCAGATCGCCGAGGCGCGCTCGGTGCTGAGCCAGATCTACATCGACGAAAAGATCCGCGACTACATCGTCAACATCGTGCACGCCACGCGCGATCCCAAGTCCTACGGCCTGGCCGAGTTGGCCGACTTCATCGAATACGGCGCCAGCCCACGCGCCTCCATCTACCTCAACTTGGCGGCCCGCGCGCACGCCTTTCTGCGCCGTCGTGGCTACGTCACGCCCGAGGACATCNNCCTGACCTACGAAGCCGAGGCCGAAGAAATTACCTCCGAACAGGTGGTGCGCAAGCTATTCGAGCACATCGAGGTTCCCTAAACGGTCCATGCTGACCCGCGAGCTGCTGCGGAAAATCCGCACCATCGAGATCGTCACCGAGCGCCTGGTGCGCGATCGGATGGCGGGCCAGTACCATTCGGTGTTCAAGGGCTCGGGCATCGCGTTCTCCGAGGTGCGCCAGTACATCCCGGGCGACGACATCCGGCTCATCGACTGGAACGT
>PMJE01000120.1 GCA_003157315.1 Myxococcales bacterium
AACGTGGACGCACTGGTGACTATGTATGCCATCAACGTGTTCATCACGTTTTCGCTCTCGCTGCTCGGCATGTGCCGATTCTGGCTGCGCGAGCGGTCCCGCGATGCCAAGTGGGCGCGTCACATCCTGATTCACGTCATCGGACTGGTCATGTGCCTGTCGATCTTGACCTTCACCATCGTGCTCAAGTTCTCGCAGGGCGCCTGGCTGACCCTGCTTGTGACCACCGCTCTCATCGTCGTGTGCCTGCTGGTCAAATCTCACTACCGCGAGGTTGCACGCCAACTGGCCTTGCTCGATGCTGATCTGGACAACCTGGTGGGGCTCGATGGAAATGGAGGCGAACCCGATCCCAGCAAGCCCACCGCGGTCCTCCTGGTGGCAAAGTACGGCGGTCTGGGCGTGCACTCCATGCTCTCCATCCAGCGCACCTACCCCGGCTACTTTTCCAACCTAGTCTTCGTCTCGGTTGCCGTGCACGACTCGGGCACGTTCAAGGGCGCGGCCGAGGTCGACGCGCAACGCCGCCAAGTCGAGGCGACCCTGCAGAAGTACGTGGCCCTCGCCAAGAGCCTGGGCTGGAATTCCAGTTACCGAATGGCCGAAGGGCTGGACGCGGTGTACGAAGCCAGCCGCCTGTGCATCAGAATTGCGGACGAGTTTCCCCGCGTGGTGTTTTTTGCCGGCAAGCTCATCTGGAAGCGCGAAACCTGGATGCAGAGAATCCTGCACAACGAAACGGCCTACCAGGTCGAACGCCGCCTGCACTGGAAGGGCCTGGCCATGGCCGTGTTGCCGGTCCGCGTTGGCGGCGACGCTCGTAGCGCGCCACTGATGCCGCCTCCGAAGTCCAGAGCTGGGTGAGGCCTCGCGTCGGCGGCAGAGCTTCGTGGTAACCTCCGGCTGCACGATGGATACCCGACGCAACCAGCGATCTGACGGCCGCCTCGGCCGTGGCCTGCTGGTGTCGATACTCCTGCACGCCCAAATCATTCTGCCTCTGGTGATCCTGGCGCTGGTGTATGGCAAGCAGGAATCGAACGAGGTGGACTTGAGCTTCGAGTCGGTCAAAGAGAGCGAGTTGCCGGCCGGGCTTCCCACCGTCGAGGAGCCCGCGACTCCTGAAAAGCGGCCGTCCGAGAAGAAAACCCAGAAGTTCGCCCAATTGCAGAAGCAGCCCGAGATCGAACTGCCTCCCCCGGAAAAACTGCCGCCTGTCCCCAAGCCGCAAGAGAAACCGATCGCGCAGCTTCCGCCTCCTCCCAAGCCAGAGGAGCAACCCCAGCCACCGCCCGAGCGACCGCACCAGAAGATCGTCGAGCTCGACATGGGCAAGGAGGTGGAGGCGCCCGAGAATGCCAAGTACTTGGCCGAGAAGAACAACCGAACCGACAACGAGACCCGTGCCCGTGAGACCAACCTCGAACGAGAGCAGTCCGGCCAGGAGGCGCATCCCTCGGACCAGGAAGACAAGATCGCTGCTCTGGAAGACCGCGCAGCACGACCCGAAAGACGGGCGGGCGAAGGCGGCGAGCGTCCCTTGCCCGAGTCATTCCGGCCCGAGGCGCCAGGCAAGGCCACCCTGGCCATGCGCGGCCCGCGCAAGGCCGAAAGCGTGGAACGTGAGGCCGTCTCACCCGACGGGATGCGCTTTCAGCCCGATGAGGAGCAACCCAGCTCGCGCGGCGGAGGCGGCGGTCCCGGCGCACGCCTGCGTCTAACCCGGAAACAGTACGAATCCATGTTCGGCACCGACGCCGAGGCAGCGGCAGCGCTGGCCAAAGCCGAACGCTCCAAGCGCAAGGGCAAGTTCGCCGAGCGGCGCGAACGGGTGCGCTCTGCCCTCGAGAACTTCATCAACGAGGTCAAGCCGGGCAACCAGACCGCGCTCAACACACGCGCCGCGCCCTTTGCCCAGTTCATCACTCGCATGCATCGAAAAATCCACGAACTGTGGGCCTTCGGTTTCATGGCGGGCCTGGACAACAAACCCACCAGCTTGCCGCTCAATGATCTCAGCCTAGTGGCCAAGCTGGAGATTGTCCTCGACGGCCAAGGGAATGTGGATCGCGTGGGTGTGGTACGATCGTCGGGGCTTACCATCTACGACAGCGCAGCGATTGACGTGGTCTTCAGCGCCGCTCCCTACCCCACCCCGCCACCGACTATCTTGTCGGGCAATGGCAAGGTCTACATCCACTGGACCTTCCATCGCAACGAAGAGGCCTGCGGCACCGCCGGCGTCGACTATTTCATCCTCAACAACGGCCCCAAGTCCCCCGAGAAGACCGCGCCTCCGTCGGGCAAGAATGCTGGTTGAATTGCCAACCGCGATCTCACGGAGCGCGATCCAATACGTTGTTGGTTACCTATTCCACACAGAGAGCACAGAAAACACAGAGATCGGATGAGAAAAACAAATCTGGACTGCGCTGGACTCAACCCTTCCGTTTCTCATCCGGCTCTGTGGCCTCTGTGTCCTCTGTGTGAAAATAGCTAGTTAGTCTCGCCGTCGGCGTTCTTCAAACCGGACCAACTTGGCGCGTAGCTCGTCGAGGCGGTTTCGATGGGCGGGCTGGTCAGCCAGGTTCTTCTGCTGGCGTGGATCATCGGCCAGGTCGAAAAGCTCCCAGCGGCGCTCGCTGATCTTGTGGGTGAGTTTCTTGCCGCCCTCGATAATGGTCACCTCGTGCGAGGGTGTGGCGGTCGAGGGCAGCAGCTCGGCGAAGATCGGTCGGCCGGGCAGCGATTTTCCCGCGATGGCGGGCAGCAGGCTACGGCCGCGGAAGCTGGGCAGGGGCCCGGCCCCCACCAGGTCGACCAGGGTCGGGCCCAGGTCGATGAGCCCGACTTCGTCGTCGACCACCGACGGCTTCTGCCCAGGCACCGCCACCAGCAGGGGCACGCGCAGTTGCTCTTCGGTGAGATCCTGGCCGTGGAAGTAGCGCTTGTGCTCGCCCCACGCCTCGCCGTGATCGCCGAACACAACCACCGCGGTGTTGCGGTCCAGCTTGGTTTCTTCGAGAGTCTTGATGATCTTCCCCGCCCATAGGTCGGCGAAGGCGATCTCGTAATCGTACTTCTCCTCCAGTCCCTGCACACCCGACAGCGAGGTGGGGAATTCG
>PMJE01000630.1:0-6438 GCA_003157315.1 Myxococcales bacterium
GGCCTTCGGCGGCGGCACCGGTGACCTGGTGCCAACGTATTCGGTCACCGCGACCAGCTTGGCCGCCGGCCGGAGAATCGTGGATCTGTTGCACGCTGCGGGCTTGGCGGTGCCAAAGAGCGTCGCTCGCCGATTGGTTGAGCAGGGCGGGGTCAGACTGGGCGAGCGCAAGGTGACGTCGGTTGACGACCTAGTCCGTCCAGACGAGATCGCGCCCGATGGCACCCTTCTTCGTGCAGGCAAGAAGCACCTACGCCGCATTGTCATCGACTAGCCTCTACAGCCTGCTCTGCGACGGCCCGCTCCTCCGCGGTGTCGACCTCCAGCCAGCCGTGGCCGCTGATGTCCCGACACAATGGCGGCGCGTCGCTTTCGGCGAGGCGAGCCAAGACCCGCTCGACATGAATCGCGCGGCCCTCCTCAGCCAGGGCCGTATCGGCGATTTGCCAGTACCGAGGCAGCGCGGATGTGGGCACGCGGGTCATGCCCACGTAGCCTGAATCGAATGTGGTCAAGGTCTTCGAGATGCGACGGACGCGGCCGTCGGCTCGGCGCTCGACCTTCATGTCGTCGGCCCCCAAGCTGCGGTCGGTGTCAATGAAGGCCGTGACATCCGCCACCTGCGGCGCCACCACCTCGGCAATGCTCGACCGGTAAATGTGGTCCACGTTGAGCAGAAGCAAACCCTCATCCACGCACGGCCGTGCTGCCATCAGGGAGATGAGGTTGCCGTCGTGAAAGCTGGGGTTCTCAATCAGCTTGACGGACAAGCCGGCCAGCGCCGGGCTCTGCGCCAGTCCTTGGTCGAGCGCCTGCGCCACCAGGGAAAACCCGCAGCCGCCCACCACCAAGATCTGTGCCGGATGCAGCCGGGCCGCGAACTCCAGCGCGTGGAACAAGAGCGGCTTTCCCGCCACGTTCACTAGCGCCTTGGGAATGTCCTTGGTCAGCGCTCCCAGTCGGCTGCCCAGACCCGCGGCCAGCAGGACGACCTGCACNNAAGCGCAGGGTGAAGCGATCCTTGGCGAAGGTCCCGGCCAGAGCAACGAAGGGAATCTTGGCCAGGTAGGCAACTTCGCCGTCGTGAAGTGAATCGCCCACGAACAGCATCTCGTGGCGGTCCACGCAAAACGTTCGCTCGGCCAGTTCGATATGCGGGCGGCCCTTGGCCAGCCCGTTGCCGTGGCCCATGACCAAGTCGAATGGGAAACCTGAACAGCGCGCGAAAGCCTCCACGTTGTCCCGCCCGTTGTTGGAAGAAACTGCGATACGCACCCCGCGTTCCTGCATTTCAAGGAGGGCTTCGCGCGTATCCTCAGGCATGCGCGCGGCACCGCAACGCGCGGGCTTGCGGCCTTCGAACAGATCGGAAGCGGTGGGATTGCGCGAATCGCCAGGAAAAATGTCCTCAAGCTGTTCGACAAACGGCAAGCCGCAGGTCGCCAGGTATAGCTCGCGGGCCAAGGCCCGTGGGATGCCGTACACGCCCGTCATCACCTCGGTGGCCAAATCGGCAAGCACGGGCATGGTGTCGATGAGTGTCCCGTCCAAATCACAGAGCAGGACCCTGGGCATAGCCAGGCACGCCACACGACGTGGAGGCGCCGACACAGAAAGTCGAGTATCTTGGCGAGTGTTGGTGGCCGTAGTCCCTTGCATTACACTTCCCGACTAGAGCAAGCGGCGCGCCAGGCGCCGCGTGGGTCTAAGTTGCTGGAAAGACTGAGTCAAAGTCGGCGAGACACCTGATGGTGTTGAGAATTCACCACATCACGTGTTGGGAGTTAAACGCTCGCACGCTCTATATGATGCCAGCGTGGGCCCATACTGACAGGCTGCGACGCTGCTGATATCCTGGCCCTGTGCCGTGCACGCATTGCGGTGGGCTCCACCCGCCCGACGCCAGCCGTTGCCCCGTCACGGGCCGGGAGATGGGCACGCCCGCCCCTTCCGCCGGCTTGACCGTCGGCCAGACTCTCGAGGGCAAGTACAAGATCATTCGTGAGATCGGCCGTGGCGCTATGGGAGTGGTCTACCAGGGGCTGCACATCGCGCTTGACCGGCGAGTGGCGGTCAAGACCCTGCGCCAGGAGATGAGCAACGATGCCGACCTGGCCACCCGCTTTGAGCGCGAGGCTCGGGCCGCCAGTGCCATCGGCCATCCGCACATCATTGATGTCTTTGATCTGGGCCGCACGCCCGACGGGCTCTTGTTCATGGTCATGGAATTCCTCGACGGCGTGCCGCTCACCACGCTGCTGCAGCAGAGCCCATTGCTGCCAACGCCCCTGGCGGTGAATCTGATGACACAAGTGCTGGGCGGCCTGTCAGCCGCTCACAAGCACGGCATCGTCCATCGCGACCTCAAGCCCGACAACATCTTCGTCATCAACACCGAGGACCGCCCCAACTTCGTCAAGATCGTGGATTTTGGCATCGCCAAGAAGCTCTCGGCGCGCCAGCCCGGCCGGGCCAGTCCAGCGGCCATGCGCGGGACCATGGTGGGCACGGTGATGGGCACGCCACTTTACATGTCGCCCGAGCAGGCCATCGGGCAGGTGGAGAAGATCGACCACCGCACGGACATTTTCGCGGCCGGCGTGGTGCTGTACGAAATGATGTGTGGCCGGACGCCCTTTCATGGCGAGGGCTACGCTGCCATCTTGGGCGCAATCCTCGAAGGCAAGTACCCGACGCCACGCTCGTTGCGGCCCGACATTCCCGCCGCTATCGAAGCGGCCATCGTACGCGCGCTTGATCGCGATATCGAAAAACGCTTCTCGTCGGCGGCAGCCATGCGCGACGCTATCAGCGGCGGCGGTGTCGAGGTCACGCCAGCACCGATCACCGTCGCGCCGGCCGCGCCTGGCGACAGCTTGCCACTCTTGCTGTCGACCCTGGACGGGCAAGAGGCCCCGACGCCCGGCTTCGCACTGCTGGCGGACATTCCCCCGCCGCAAGGGGCTCGGCCGCTGCCGCCAGGACGGCCACGCGTGGCCCGCGGCCCGGAAAACGATCGGTTCGCTCCCCCGCCCGAGCAGGAAGCTCCGCTGGAGCTGGGTGGCACCCGCTGGGGATCTTCGCCAGCACCCCGGCAGCCGGGTCGTACAGGCGCGGAGACACCGCCTCGCCAGGAGATCCGGCGTCCGACGCAGCCGCGCCCCGAGGATGATGAACCCCGCGCCTGGGCGGCAGGCGGACCGGCTTCCGCGCGCGACGACGACAACGATCAACCGTCGCCCCGGGCGCGCGCGATCGACCGTCCCTCGCTGGTCGAGCAGCCGCGCGCCAGAGGGCCGACCCAGGACCCGGAAACCATGGCACCCGAGCGCGTCGTCTCTCCCCGTGCCCGCAGCCTACTCATCAAGTTGGGGATCGGGCTTGGCGTTCTTCTCGCTGCGCGGGTCGGGTATCATTTCTGGCAGACCGGCGGGCAGGGCGGTTCCGCCAGCAGCGCGCCCGTCGCTGCCAAGGGGGTCATGCGCAAGGTGACGCTGGTGCTGGATCCGCCGGACACCAGCGTTCAGATCGATCATATCCCCACCAGCAAGCGCGAGCTGACGCTCGACTCGGCCACGCCCCACCTGCTCAACGCCACCGCGCCCGGCCGGCTGACCCGTCGTTTCTCGTTCGACGCCAAACCCGGGCTCAACCTGCCGGTGCGCATGAACCACCTGCTGGTGCCGCCCTCACCGCTCGACCCACCACCTGCACCTGCTGAGCTGTCGGTGGGCGATCCTGAATCGCCGCGTACGTCGGGCGAAATCGACGGGGCGCTTGCCAAACTCGACAAGTACGCCCAGTGCCTGGCTGCCGCCGGCGACACCAGCGAAGGCAGCGGAAGTGACAAAGCCGCAGCCGGTGCCCGCGTCCGCCTGCACGGCGAGGACTTGGACCGCTGCCTCACCCTGGTGCGCGAAGCACGTGACCTGACTCCCGCCATCCCCGCGCTCGAGGGCGCTGCCGATGCCTACCTTTCTGCTGTGCAAGCGGGACAGAAGCTAGATGCGGTTATGCGTGCGAGCGCAGCCTTGCGTGCCGAGCTGCTGGCCGCGCGTAGCGAGTGGCAGTGGCAGGAGTTGGCCTTGCAGGAGAAGATCGACGGTCGCAAGGCGGCCTGGCACATACGCCGATTTGCCCTGGGTGCGAACGCCTGGCTGCGCGCGCTCAAGTCCGATCCGCCGGCTCGCCAGTCGGTGGATGAACGGGCCAGCGCATTGGCGGACAGCTATGCGATGTTTCTCGACTATGCCGAGAACGCGCGCGCAGAGATGGCCCGTACCACCGGTGCCAACGATTTCATCAAGGCAGCCCAGGACACCATGGCCGTGGTGCGACCCACGGACGGCAAGCCGCGCAGCGAATTCGCCGCGCTCAGCGCCTGCCGTCGCCTGGTGGCCGCCTTCAACGCGCTGGTGGTGGAATAGCCACTATTTCTTTCCGCTTTTCACCTCTTCCAGCCAGGAGGTGATCTTCTTCTCGCGTTTGTCGAGCTCAGCGCGCACATCGGCGAGCGGCTTTGCGTCGCCCTGAAAAGAAGCCGCAATGGCCTCGGGATAGTCGTTGGCCAGCGCGTTCAGGCTGACGTCATGATCGGTGGCGATGTTGGAATTGCCGCCCTGTGGATCCATGGCGCGCAAGATCTTGGCCTGGGCCTCAATGGCCTTGCGCTGTGAGGCGACCAACTTGGCGAGCTGTTCGCTCGCGTCGGGCTTGCCCTTCAGCTTCTCGGCCGCATCGTCGAGCGCCTTGCGGGTCTTCTTCTCGAAGGCGAACAAGGCCAGATGCTTGGGCATCTTGCTCTTGTCGAACTTGAGCAGGCGTGCTTGTTCCTCAGCCGCGAGCTGGGTCGCCAGTTTCGCGTCGGCTTCTTTCTTGGCTTTCCAAATCGCGTAGCGCTCCATCATACCCAGACGCGCGTCGGCGGGTCGCGCGTCGGTGGCCGGGCCCGCGGACGCGGGTGGGGCTGGCTTGCCAGGGGCTGGCGTGCGCTCGGGCTTGGGTGACGGGGCTTGCTCGGTGCAGGCGGCGACCAAAAAAATAGCTCCGGCCCCCAAGAAAAATGCGGATCTCTTCATTGTGTCCTCCCTGGTCTTTGCAGGCTCGCTTCGCGTCGAGATAAAGACCATTCGGTGAAGTTACGACGGCAGAGCCCTGCTTGTCACTCCGGTTCCGCTGGCGCCTGGGATTCGGAGTACGGGGCGGGGACGGAGACGGGGACCGGCCCCCTGAATCCCAGGCTGGCGCCGGTCCTTGCGGCCCGGTAGCGTTGAGCTCGTCATGCGCATCCTGATTTCTGGGTCCTCGGGTCTGATCGGCCGGAGCTTGACCGAACGCCTGCGTTCCGCCGGCGCCAGCGTGTACACCCTGGTACGGCGCAAGCCCGAGGTATCGCAGAATGAAATCGGATGGGATCCCGAGGCTGGGGTGCTGGATTCCTCGCGCCTGGATGGCGTTGACGCCGTGGTGCACCTGGCTGGCAAACCCATCGCCGTGCGCTGGACCGAAGAGACGAAAAGGGCGATTCGCGACAGCCGGGTGCCGGCAACCAGAAAGCTCGCCGAGGCGGTGGCGCAACTGCCCGGAAGGCCGAAGGTCTTCATCGCCGCTTCTGCTGTAGGGTTCTACGGATCCCGTGGGGATGAACCACTCGACGAAACTTCGGCCCCGGGCACAGGTTTCCTGGCGGATGTCTGTCGCGAGTGGGAAGAATCTGCCGCTCCGGCGCGGGACGCCGGGATCCGCACGGTTAACCTACGCACCGGCCTGGTATTGTCCCGCGCGGGCGGGTTGCTCGCGCGCTTGCTCCCGCCCTTCAAGATGGGCGCAGGTGGCATCGTGGGCACGGGACGGCAATGGCTGAGCTGGATCTCGCTGGCTGATGCGACAGCTGGTATCGAGTACGCGATCGGCGCGGCCGGGCTTTCCGGGCCGGTGAACCTGACGGCGCCCCAGCCGGTTCCCAACGCCGAGTTCGCGCGCACCCTGGGAAAGATACTGGGCCGCCCCACCCTGGTGCCGGTGCCGGCTTTCGCCGTGAGCTTGCTTCTCGGAGAAATGGGCGACGAATTGCTGCTCTCGGGTCAGAAAGTTCTGCCCAAGAAGCTACTCGCCGCGGGTTTCTCGTTCGCCCATCCGGATCTGGAATCGGCGATCCGCTGGGCCCTGGCGCACTGAGCCTGGAGCGTCAACAGTCATGCCCCGACTTGCCCCGCCGCCTTGGACAGGGAAGAATCTGGGTTCGGGAGGATCCATGATTCGTTCTAGGTTCACCCTGATGACTGCCCTGCTGACTACGACCGCCCTATCCGCCCAGGCCGCACCCAACAGCGCGGCGCCTACCCCGGCCCCGGCCAAGGCCGCGCCCGAGGATACCCCGGCCCCGCCTGCTGCAAAGAAAGTGACCTCGGTGGAAGGCATCACTGAATATCGCCTGCC
>PMJE01000630.1:6446-6662 GCA_003157315.1 Myxococcales bacterium
TACGGCGAAACCGGCATGGCGCACCTGCTTGAGCACATGCTGTTCAAGGGCACGCCCAGCCGGCCCGACATCTGGAAGCTGTTGCAATCCAAGGGCGCAGCCTTCAACGGCAGCACCTGGTGGGACCGCACCAACTACTTCGAAGAGCTGCCTGCCGCGCCGGAAAGCCTGGAGTTCGCGCTGGCCCTGGAGGCCGACCGGATGATCCACAGCAAG
>PMJE01000103.1:0-1737 GCA_003157315.1 Myxococcales bacterium
TGCGGCGTGCTGACCGAAGTCCAACCAGTCTCGCTGGCCGTTGTAGCCTGGGCGCCGGATTGGTCCTGCTTGATGAACATCCAGCCGGGATCCATGCTGTAGTCGGCTTCGCCGGGAGCCACGGAGCCCGCCACACCACCGGTGGGGGGAATGAACCCGCCAGTGCCGCCCGGGTTCGAGCCGGCCTGGCCGCCTGCAGTGGTCGCACCGCCGGTGGCCGGACTGGTCTTGCCGCCGGTGGCCGGACTAGTCTGACCGCCGGTGNNTGGACTTGTCTGGCCGCCCGAGGCTACTCCCCCGGTGGCCTGGCTGCCCGCAGCGCTGCCACCGCTCTGGGTCACGGTTTGACCGCCAGAATTATTCCCCCCCGAACCAGGCGTGGTCTGCCCACCTCCGCCGCCCCCGGTACCTCCACTGCTCACCGAGCCGCCCGAATTCTGCGTGCCACCGCCGGCACCCGCGGTGCTGCCGGTTCCCGAATTTGATGAGCAAGCGGAAGCGACGAGCGTCGCAGACAAGACAACGGTCGAAAAGGCGCCTTTGCAGTTCATGGAGGACCCCCTGTACTTAAGAAGGGGCAGCCGCTAGGCAAAACGGGTCATTGCCGCCCTTCGTCCAAATCGGGCGTTGCCCTGACGCATAATCGATGGGGAGTTGCGATCCGCGCTGGCTGTGTTTCGTCACCCTGTCGTCCAGGCGGCCGCTGGGGCTCGATCGCGGGCAAGAGATGTGGACTGACACGAGTGGCCACCGTCGTTGATCTTCATCGTCGGGCTACGTAAGCTGGGGCGGCATGAGGCGGCCAAGACAGCGCCGGGCCGTTGCGCCTGAGCGAGCCCGCGACGCTGGTAAAGTCCCGGAGCGGTCTCCGGCGGAGAGAATCGTGGGACTTCTGCGCACGGTGGCGAATCGGCCTTGGCTATTCGCCTTGCTGCTGGTGAGCGCCACGATCATTGCCTACTTGCCGGTTTGGCACGCTGGTCTCATCTGGGACGATCGCAGCTTTGCAATAGATAATCCCCTCATCCACCGGGCAGACGGTCTGTATCGATTCTGGTTCACCACCCAACCGGTGGACTACTACCCCGTGACCTCGACCATGTTGTGGGTTGAATGGCGGCTGTGGGGTGCCAACCCGATGGGTTACCACTTGGTCAACGTGCTCGTGCACGCACTCGGTGCCGTCCTGTTGTGGCGCGTGCTGAAGCGGCTGAATGTCCCCGGAGCCTGGCTGGCGGCGGCGCTCTTCGCCGTTCATCCGGTCAACGTGGAATCCGTCGCCTGGATCACCGAGCGGAAGAACACGCTGGCGATGTTTTTCTACCTCCTCAGCCTGTTGTGGTACTTGCGCTTTGATTCCGCGGCTCGCGTCTCGCACCTCGCCGCCGGCACCGCCAACGGCACCGGACCCTTGACCCTCAGCCTTCAATGGCGCTGGTATTGGTTCTCTTTGGCTGCCTTCTTCCTGGCTTTGCTGAGCAAGACGGTAGTGGCGCCCATGCCGCTGGTGCTGCTGGGGCTGGCCTGGTGGCGGCGGGGGCGGGGTGGGCGCCGGGACCTCTGGCAGAGCGTCCCGTTTTTCGTCACGGCAGTCGCCGTGGGTTTGATCTCTTTCTGGTTCCAGTCTCATCGAGCGATCGGCTCCGACATCGTGCGCACCGACGGCTTCTGGGCGCGGCTGGCGGGAGCCGGATGGGCGGTTTGGTTCTATCTCTACAAGGCGGCGCTGCCCTTCGG
>PMJE01000103.1:1750-2267 GCA_003157315.1 Myxococcales bacterium
GGCCGGGGCCCGCTTTTGGCTTTGGCCTACTTCGTGGTGATGCTCTTGCCGGTCCTGGGGTTTCTTGACATTGGTTTTATGGCGCAATCGCTGGTGGCCGACCACTGGCAATACTTTGCGATCATTGGCCCGCTTTCGCTTGCGGCAGCAGCAATCACTGTGGCCTGCGGATTGCCGGGGACAAGAGGTCTTCTTCCGGCAATGGCTCTGGTCGGGGCTTTGCTGGTGGTGCTGAGTGGATTGACCTGGAGGCAGTGCGGGATCTATTCCGACCCCGGAACTTTTTGGCGGGCCGCGCTCACCGCGAATCCAAACGCCTGGCTAGCCCACAACAATCTCGGCAAAGTCCTCTTCGAACAGGGCCAGGTGGACGAAGCGATGGTTCACTACCAAAGGGCGCTGGAAATCCACCCCGACTATGCGACGGGCCACTACAATCTCGGCGGGGCACTCCTGCAGAAGGGCCAGGTCGATCAGGCGATCGCTGAATTCCAAAAGGCTCTGGAAATCCAGCCCA
>PMJE01000103.1:2301-12401 GCA_003157315.1 Myxococcales bacterium
CAATCTCGCCGGCGTTCTCTGGCAGAAGGGACAAGTGCAAGAAGCCATCACGCATTACCAGATGGCCCTGGGAATCCGCCCCGACTATGCCCTGGCCCACCACAACCTCGGCAAGCTTCTCCAGCAACAGGGACAAGTGCAAGAAGCCATCGCTCACTACCAGAAGGCGCTAGAAATTCAACCCGACTTTGCACCGGCCCGCAACAGTCTGGCCTGGGTACTGGCAACCAGTCCGGAGGCGTCGGTCCGAAACGGCGTCCGGGCGATCGAGCTGGCCGAAGAGGCGCAGCGGCTTTCCGGCGGCAGCAATCCGATGTTTACCGCAACGCTGGCGGCCGCCTATGCCGAGGGCAGGCGATTTCCCGAAGCGAAAGCGACAGCCGAACGGGCGCTGCAGCTAGCCACCGCCCAGAAGCGGACGGCGCTGGCCAATCGCCTGCGGGCGCAAATCGCACTCTATCAGGCCGGCTCTCCCTACCGCGACAGCGGCCGGGCGGGAGACTAGAAGACCATTAGGTGCAAGGTGAGACGGCGCAGTGCGAGTCATGATACAAAGGTGCTCCGCCGAGGAGGTATCGATGCGAAAGTTGGACCGAACAATTGCGCTATCCCTGGGTCTTCTTCTGGGTAGTGCCCTCGCACCGGGTGCCGCCGAGGCACAAGCAACCCCGCAGTACCCGGAGCAACAGCCCGGGTACCAACCGGCGCAGCCTCAGCCGGGTACCCCAGGGTACCCGCAACCGCAAGCGTATCCGGCACCGGGATACCCGCAAGCCTACCCACCGGGATACCCACAAGCGTATCCAGCACCGGGATACCCACCGGCGTATCCAACTCCGGGATACCCCATGCAAGCCGTGCCACCGCCGGGGTACTACGCAGCGCCGGCGTATCCTCCGCCGCCAGCCTATGAGCCGACACAGAGCTACGATGTGACACCGGCTCGCCCGGCCTATCGCCGCGGCGTCGTGTTCATGCCCTATTTTGGTTTCAACTCCGTTGTGGGAACTGGTGCGGACGCCTTTTCAGCGGGCTTTCACCTGGGTGGTCTGCTTGGTGGCCACATCGGTCCCGTCTTTTCGCTCAACGGGGAAATGTCCCTCGACATCATGAGCCCCAAAACGGGCCGCAGCAGCGCCGACGGCAGCCAAGTCTTCTTTGATTTCGATCTCAGTCCGCTATTTCACTTTGGCATCCCACACCTCGAGTTCGTGATTGGCCCCAAGTTGGGCATCTTCGCCTACGCTGGGTCGTCGCGCGCGAGCGACGAATATGGATCAAGCGCAAGCTATAGCGGGGACGGGATAGCCTACGGGTTCACCGCAGGTGTCTTCCTTCCGCTCGGCAGAGTAGGCCTGGGCGGCCTGTTCAATCTTACTGTCCACAGTTTTTCGGAGTCGTCTTGCGACGACAACTACCCCATGTGCGGCTCTTTGCCCAGCGACGTCACTTTCATCAACTTCAGTATCGCGTTGCTGATCTAGGCCATTTTTGTGCGAAGCAAGCGGCGTCCGGATGTGGACGTGACCTGATGCGGTGACTCGCTGGCCCGAGGCCGACAGTTGCGAAATGCTCGCGTCCGCCTGCGGCTGTTCTGGCCACTTGTGGGAATCTGCCAGCACCGGCAGAATCCCGAGCACTACTTGGTCCCCAGCGAGTTCCTGCGGCTTGCCGTCGAAGTTACCCAGCAACTGCACCTGACGAAATGAGAGCTTTCTGTCTGCTAGCATGGATCCTGCCCCTCGCGGGCGCGGCACCCGCGTTCGCCCAGGAGGACGAGCCCGAAGTGCCCCCGCCTCCTGCGGGCGAGCCCGATGCAGAGGTCCCTTCTTTCGCATCGGCACCCGCACCAAGCCCGCCGACGAAATTGCCGATTCCACCCGGTGTCGACTATCCGCCAGTGCAAGCCCTGCGCGGGGAATCCACCATCTACCTCGACTACACCTACGAGATCAGCAACGATCTGTCGACCTTCTATTGGGTGAAAGGCCACGCCGCTGGCCATCGCGTTGCACTTGGCGGGAACCTTCACCTGGGCGGCCTGCAACTGAACGCCGAGCTGCCGGTACAGCTCACCCAGCTCTTCATCGATAGTTTGGGCAACCAGGCTCCCACTGCGGCCGACCGGGAGAAGTCGTCGTATTCCCTTGCGGACGTGATTGCTGGTGGCAGCTACGTCTGGGGAATTGCCCACGCCCCCTTCGCAGTATTCGGCGGGCTGGGCATGCGCGTCCGCCTGCCGACACACACCATGAGTTACCGCTTCACACTCATCGATGGAAGTCCCTATTCATTTGGTTTCCCGTACTACTTCCATCTCGCTCCGGCTGGACTGTTTTTCGCGGCCTGGGGCCCTGTCTCTTTGACGGTCAACCAGGGCCTGTTGGCCATGCTGGCGCAGAACACCACGCTCCTCAATTTGCCGGTGAACATCCCAAACGTCTTCTTCTGGGAGTCGCACTATGCGGTTGCCCTCCGCCCCGTCCATTGGCTGGGACTCTCCTTCGAATTGATTAGCTGCATCCAGCTAAGTCACATCTACGATCAGAATTTCCAGAGCCTGAACCGACTAAAAGCCTTTTACCTCGATCCCGGTGTGTCCTTCGACATCGGGTCCTATCGGATTTCTCTGGCGGGCAGATTCGGGCCGGGCAAGGACACCGAGAGATTCGGCGTGATCACGTTTTCTGGATCGCAAGCCTTGCTAGCGCGCCTGTCCTACCTATTTTAGCCCAGCCGGGTGTGCTATAGTCTGCAAGACTGCATGCGCTGCTTCACCCCTGGTGTGTTTCTGGCCATTCTTGCGGCAGCCTGTCAACAGCAGAGTGCAGCTGGACCTGTCGATGGGCAGGGCCGAGATGGGGGTGCCGACGGACTGGTGCTCTACATGCCGGCTGGGTGTCCGCCCGACGCTGGCAACGAACTCGGCATTGGCAAGCCGTGCAGCAAGACTGGCAACGAGTGCGCAAGCAACAACTTGCGTTGCACCTGTGGTGATTTTGGCATCGCCTTGCCGGTCAACATGCCCTGCTTTTGCACCAATGCGACCCCAGCCGCGGCCTGTCCGGCCAATCCAAACTGTGGGAGCAACGCAACCTGCTGTTCCATCGCGGGTGTGATCATCGGTTGCCTACCCGACGTCTGCCTGGTCGGCAATCAGTGTCCAGTCTTCCAGTAGTAGCCCAACCACCTGGACTCGACCACGGAGCCTGGACAGTGGTACTCTCGGGGAACCATGGCAAACCCGAGCAAGGGCGATTCGATATTCGCGGCCGCCGGGGCTGCGCTGACCGACCAGTTCTTCCAGAACCGCGACCAGGCGTTGCTCGACAAGATGCGGAAGACAAGGCGATCCACCGAAATGAAGGCCGCGCTGGCTGAGGTCGCTGGCATCCACGACGACCATGTGTTGCAAAAGCTGGTCGAACTCGATGTCAACCCCGAGATGGTAGCGGCGATCGCGCTGGTGCCTCTGGTTGCAGTGGCGTGGGCCGATGGAACGCTTGACGCCAAGGAGCGCGAGGCGGTGCTCGCGGCGGCGGCGGCGCAGGGGATTGCTTCGGGCAGCGTCGAGCACGGCCTGCTGGCGAGTTGGCTGGTGCAGCGGCCCGAGCCCAAGCTGCTCGAGGCCTGGCAGCACTATGTAGGCGGTCTGTGCCGCAAGATGACCGAGCCCGAGCGGCTGGGACTAAAGCGCGACATTCTCCAACGGGCGCGGGCGGTGGCCACAAGCTCAGGCGGCTTCCTCGGCGTGGGCAAGATCTCCGACGCTGAAAAGGATTTGCTGGAGACCATCGAGGCGACCTTCACTTCCTAGCCGTGGCAAACAACAGCGGAGCCCGGGGGATAGCGGGACTGCAGGGCGAGCTGTGGGGCGGTCTGGCCGCCATGCTGGTCGCCTTGCCGTCGGCCATTGCGTTCGGCGTGGCGACCTACGCGCCGCTGGGCGCCGGATACGTGGGCGCGGGGGCGCTGGCCGGGATCCTGGGCGCGGTGGCGCTGGGTATCGTGGCGCCCCTTTTGGGCGGGGCCCCGCGTTTGATTTCAGCCCCGTGCGCGCCTGCAGCCGCGGTGATGGCCGCGCTGGCGGCCGGTTTGCTGGCAGGCGGTCGAGCGCCGTTGCGGCCCGAGGCGGTGGCTTTGCTGCTGACCCTGGTCGGGCTGATCGCGGGCGGGCTACAGGTGCTGTACGGCGTGGTGGGCGGCGGCCGGCTGATCAAGTACATCCCCTTTCCCGTGGTGTCGGGCTACTTGAGTGGTGTGGCGGTGCTGATTTTCCTCTCGCAGGTGCCGCGCTTTTTCGGGCTGCCCAAGGATGCAGCCGGGATACACGCCCTGCTGACACCGTCACTGTGGAAATGGCAAGGCATGATTGTGGGCGGCGTGACTATAGCCGCCATGCTGGGCGCGCCCCGGCTGACCCGGAAGCTGCCCGCGCCGGTGGTGGGCCTGTGCGGGGGCATGCTGGCCTACTTTGGCTTGGGTCTTCTCGATCGCAACTTGCTGCGCCTTGAGCAGAATCCGCTGGTCATCGGTCCGGTGGCGGAGACCGGCGGATCGGTGCTGGCCAGCCTGGCCGACCGCTGGCGGGGCATGGGTCAGCTCAGCCTGGCCACGGTCAAGACGCTACTGGTGCCCGCGCTCACCCTCTCTGCCTTGCTCTCCATCGACACCCTCAAGACCTGTGTGGTGGTGGACGCGCTCACGCGCAGCCGGCACCGCTCGAATCGCGAACTGGTCGGCCAGGGCGCCGGCAACATCGTTTCGGCACTGGTGGGTGGCATGCCTGGGGCCGGGACCATGGGCGCCACCCTGGTCAACCTGGGCAGCGGCGGAACCTCGCGCTTGTCGGGCGTGTTTGAGGGCGTGTTCTCGCTCTTGGTCTTTCTGCTGCTGAGCCGCCTAGTGGGCTGGGTTCCCATCGCCGCGCTGGCCGGCATTCTCATCGTCGTCGCCTTCCGCATGTTCGATAGAACCAGCTTCCACCTTCTCAAACAGCACAGCACGGTGCTCGACTTCTGCGTGATCGCCGCCGTGATCATCGTGGCCGTGGCCTACAGCCTGATGGCTGCCGCCGGGGTGGGCCTGGCCCTGGCCATCATGCTCTTCATCCGCGAGCAGATGCGCAGCTCGGTGATCCGCCGCAAGCTGGGCGGCCACCAGATCTCGTCGAAGAAGCAGCGCCTGCCCGCCGAAAAGGAGGCGCTCTTGCAGGCAGGCCGGCAGACCACGGTGTGCGAGCTGCAAGGCAACCTGTTCTTCGGCACCACCGATCGCCTGTTCACCGATCTGGAGCTCGACCTGAAGCACAGCCACGCCGTCATCCTGGACATGCGGCGGGTGCAGAGCGTGGACTTCACCGCAGCCCACATGCTCGAGCAGTTCGAGGCCTTGCTGGCCGAGCGAGGCGCCCATCTGGTCTTCAGCAGCCTGCCCGCGCAGTTGCCCAGCGGACAAGATCTGGAAGGCTACTTCCACCACCTGGGCATCGTGCGCGCCAGCAAGAACGTGAAGATCTTCAGCACCCTCGACGACGCCCTGGAATGGACCGAGGACCGCACATTGGAAGATCTCCGCCAAGCCGCCGCCGAGGAATGCCGGCCCCTGGATCTGGCCGAGTTCGAGTTGGTGCGCGAGTTCGAGCAGGACCAGACCCTGGAGGCCCTGCGCGCCTGTGTGCAAGAAGAATTCCTTCCGGCCGGCGCGAAGGTGTTCCACAGCGGGGACGCCAGCGCCAATCTCTACCTGATCCGGCGCGGGGGCGTGCGCATCTCGGTCGCCCTCGACAGCGGCAAGCCCATGTGCCTGGCGACCTTCGGGCGCGGGCACTTCTTCGGCGACATGGCCTTTCTCGATCGCAGCCCGCGCTCGGCGGACGCGCTGGCCACGGCCGACACCGATCTCTACGTCATCTCGCGCGACCGCTTCGACGAAGTGGTGCGCGCCCAGCCCCTGGTCGGCATCAAGATCTTCGCCCGGCTGGCGCGCGTGCTGGCCACGCGCCTGCGCCACACCGACGCCGAACTACGTGCGCTACAGGACGCGTGACGGGTGAGTTAGCTCTTCTTCACCACAGAGAACACAGAGAACACGGAGGTCGGATGGGGAAAAGGGGTTCGGACAGGACGGGAGCCAACCCTTCTTCTTTCCGGTCTGGCTCTGTGACCTCTGTGCTCTCTGTGGTGAAAACAGCTAGCTTCGATGCTGGCTAGAGCACGGTGGGCAGGGTGGCGGTCGAGAGGCGGTTGCGCGCTTTCTCGTCGATGGAGGAGTGAAACACGGGATGGCGGACCGCGACCTGCTTGAAGGACTTGCGGTCGAGCACGTAGAGATCGCAGAAAGTGGCCGTCCGCGCCGTCGCGTTGCGTGGGTTGTCGGTCAGCAAGGCCATCTCGCCGAAAAAGTCGCCGTCGTGCAGGCGGGCCAGCACGCTGCCCTTGTCGTCCACCACCTCGACTTCGCCGTGCACGATGAAGTACATCTCGTCGCCGGGCGCGCCCTTGTGGCACACGACGTCGCCAGGAACGCACACCATCGGCCGCAGTGTGATCACCAGGTCGCGGATGACTTCCGGGCTTGCGTCCTTGAGCACAGGCACCTTGGCCAGCAGATCCCGGTGCAGGTGCAGCGCCAGATCCGCGCGCAGATTGCGCGGCAGGCTCTCGAATACCTCGACGTCGTCATAGCCGTGCCGGCTGGACCACAGATACTTGAAATACGCGCGTACCCGCTGGCGCAGAGCGGGCGGCACCGTGTGGTAGTGCATGAAATACTCGACTCGGTCGCGCATTTCCTCCTGGTGCTGCTTGGCCGCATCCAGGCGCAACATCAGGGTGGCGATGTTGCTCAGGATGTAGCCGAAGAACGCCACCCCGGACACCATGATGCAACAGGCGTAGAGCATCTGCGGGATGGTGTGTGCCACGATGTCGCCGTACCCGACGGTGGCCAGGGTGGCGATGGCCCAGTAGATGGCGCGCACCAGGCGCATGCGCGGGTCGATGGTGCCCGAGTCACCACCCAGCACCAGCCAGCCAGTCGCGGCCCACCACACGCACAGAGGCATGACCACCGCAAGCAGCAGCAAGCGGGCCGCCGAGGGCGGCAAGGCATCGATGCGGCTCAGCAGCGACGCCAGTCGAACCAGATAGAGCAGCGCTAGAAGTTTGCACGCCCACAGCCACCAGTGCGGCGTGGACTCGACATTGAACATGGTCCACAGGGGCAGCGCGATGGCAAGGTCGCGCGCCAGCCGCAGCCAGCGGCGCCAGGTGAGACGCCCCCTGAACGCGAACGTTGTGCTGGCTCCTGCGAGAACAAGAAAGGCCATGTCCACCGCCAGCGAGAGAACGCGATCGTGCCCGATAGAACCGTGACTGATCACAAAGGGCAGCCACACGCCAGCCAGCACGCCGGCCAGCACGCGCAGAAGATCCAGTGTGGCCTGCTGGCCTGCAGTCAGTGCGTTCGAGGCGCGGTTGGGCATGGCAGGGGTTCGGCTGGGCCGAGTGACAGCACCCAGGATAACCCCAGACCGCCGAGCCGCCTATTTGGTTCAGTAGACGAAATCACGCCAGGTCTCGGCATCCAATCGAACATGCTTGGTGGCGGTTGGCGAAGTATCGGCAAGCTCGACGAACGAATCGCCCTGAAGGTTCTGTGGGAACACGGCCAGTGAGGACGCGCCCGAGGCTGATCTGACCGCCGGAAAAACGATGCCTTCGATCCCGGCACGGGCAACAAGCTGGCCGAAAATCTGGCACGCGGCAGGCACATCCATCTGCATCGGCATAACTCGCCAGTTCGTCGAAGAGAGAGCCGTCCCCAAGTCCTCCTCGGATGAGACGATGGGATCCTGGATGCCCAGCCCTTTCGCTTTGTCTCTTACGGGGGCCGGGAACTTGAACTGACCGATGATGTCCACGAACGCACGAAGCCGGTCCATCTTCGACAGGTCGATCACAGTCTCTAACGCCCCGTTCACGGCTACGCACGAGAATGACCGCTCACTCCGCAAGGCCAGCTCGTTCCTAGACAGCCCTTCTGGGTCGCCGGGCTGGCCCAATGTCTCGGCCAACGCCGTGTCGCGGTCGGACGCAAGGTAGAGCGCGGGAAACGGCCCGAACTTGGGGGGATCAATGTCGCCGATGTTGAACCGTCCGCCCGTCATCGATTTTACACTTCCGGAGGCTGACAGCGGATGATTGGTGAACTGGTAGTCGACAATGCGCATCCAACGGCTGAACGGAAACGGACCGATTGCCGCGCTGGCGAGCGCCCCGGTAATCTCCTCGGCCGCCGCCGAGCGTTGGTGCTGAAGGACGGAGTAGGACTCCCACGCGTATTGAAGAACCTCGTCCTTAATGCGAGGTTTCCTGCGGAGATCCTCCAGCGTGAAGGTGTCGAAGATGTGCTCCACACGTATCCGTGGCGCTGGTTGGCCACGCTGGCGGCGACGATTCCGCTTTTGAGCACGCCGGGTCACGATACGCTGGGCGGTTCCTGGCCTCGCGCTTCCTGGACGAATCGCAAGACTTTCCGGTAGAGCCCAAAGCGAATCATCTCGCGAGGCGAAAGATTTCCTAGCAGTGGGTTCCGCGTCGTGAACCACAGATGGGTCTTGTTGAGATCTCCATCGAAATGCTCCAGTACCAGCGCACAGATCGTCGCTATTTCGGTCAACCGCGCGCGCAACTCCTCCGTGATTCTTGCGTCGAGGTGAACCATCCTGCGAGGCACGCCTGTGGCCGTGGCCACATCGCCCTTGTTGAACTGCAAAAAGGTCACAGTCTTGTGCGGATCGGCGAGCCCATCGCTGAAGAGCACGTCCGGCATGTGCAGCGGCACTGTCCTGTAGAGTGCGGAAGACATTGTCATCGTCTGGCAATCATCTTGCCACGGATTCGACCGGAAGTCTTTTGGTCCAGGAACGCCTAGGATCTCCGCCCTTCTGGCCCGATGGGCTCGGGCGATGCCAGACTGCGCCCCGGCGATCGTCGTCGCCCCGTTTCGTCGCGTCCGCCCCCTTCGTTCGTGTCAGCCTGGGGAGTATCATGGCGCGGCGTCCGCTCGTGCGGGCCACCGGAGAAACCATGACGTTCAAACGCAAGGCCCTCGGGGCGATTACCCGAGTTGAGTTGTTAGAGGTTGGCAAGGCGCTGGAGCTGGATGTCACCACCGGCATGCGGCTCGACGAGATGATGGAGGTCGATCCGACTGGGTAGACGAGGGAACCATGTGAGGAGAACCAGCGATGATTGAGAAGATCTCGCGCATCAAGGACTTCGGCGTCTTTGCGGATTTCCGATGGCCGGCCTCCCTGCCTGGCTTCAAGCGTTTCAACTTGATCTACGGTTGGAACTACTCCGGCAAGACGACCCTATCCCGCGTCTTTCGCTGTTTCGAAAACGGGCAGACTCATGGCGATTTCGCCGCCGGACAAGCCGAGCTCAAGCCCGCCAACGGAGGTAGTACGTATTCCCTGGCCAGCCTCCCCAGTGCCCCCGTGTTCCGCGTGTTCAATAGCGATTTCGTGCAGGACAACCTCCAATTCGAGACAGCGAGCGCATCCCAGATCCTGGTCCTGGGTGCGGAAGACATCGCGAAGCACGCCACGCTCAAGGCCAGGACAGCAGAACTGGAGGCGCTGTCCTCCAGCGTTCGCGAGAATGAAAGGAAGACACGTGAGAAGAAAGATGCAATTCAGAATGACCTAACCAGGTTCGCTCGTGATTCGATCAAGAATCCCCTCAAGAAACCGAACTACGACAAAACGAAGTTCGAACCGAGGGTCAAGGAATGCCTGAACTCCCAAGACAGCTGGCTGCTCGATGAGGGCGCTCTCGAACGGCAGTCTTCCATCTACCACTCCACGGACAAGAAGCCCCCGCCAAATCCCTGCGGGTCCGGCCCGAACCCCGTCACGCCGATCCGCGAAAAGGCCAGCGTTGTGCTGGAACGAGTTGTCACGGCGAGCATACCAATTCCGCGGCTCAAGGACGATCCGCACCTTGCAGATTGGGTTAGGAATGGCCAACCCTTGCATGTAGGAAAGTCGACTTGCCAGTTTTGCGATCAGCCGCTCCCAGGCGTTCGCTCGT
>PMJE01000324.1 GCA_003157315.1 Myxococcales bacterium
AGAGAGCGGTTAACAGCCAGAGAGCGCGTTTAACAGGTTAGGCCGCTTTTCGGCCGCTTTTCTGTTAAATCGGGTTCGACTCCGTGGTGCTACCCCATTCCACCTACTGCCGACCGGCTGGTTAATAGTTAATAGCCGCCAGAGAGCGGGCGTGCAGAAGGTTCGACTTGGGACGGAGTTTTTGCGGCGAACAGGGGCCGCTGGTCAGGGCCCAGACGGGAACTTTGTACCCTTGAGGCGCTGCAGGTCACGGAGGACCTCGGCTTGCGATCTACTCCCTGATCTAGCCATCCGCTTTGTGGCAAAGGCGGCGAGTCCGTATCCGAGCACCAGTGCCAGGATGGACGATATGAGCAATCTGATGCCCCGTCCGTTCTGGTTCGCGGGAAGCCCTAGAGCCCAAACACTTAACTTCAGAATTAGAGGAAACAGCGGGAAAGGTAGCACCAGGCAGAATCCAATCATTCTTGCTGCTCTGGGACTGAGCGGGGGCGATCGGTGCGAGGAAATGGGGCAAAAAGGGGGCGATCAGAGAGCCGAGATTGTCGTGAGACGCGGTGCTCTGCTTAACAGGATCGCCGATTTGCATCGCGTCGTGGTTTACAGCTAGAGAGCAGATTCGGCGCCCGCGCTGCCCATGGCAGGTGAGAGCGAGGCGCTTACCATCATCCAACCCAGAGGAAGAGGATGAGCAAGAACAACTCCGTCGTAGCCAAGTTCGTACTGCTTGCGCACGGCTCTGTGGATGACGCCACCCGCGCCAAAGACATCCTGACGCGGACCGAGCCAGTGAATTTGGAGCACCACCGGTAGTCGCAACGACTTCCACAGTTCGAGCTAGCGAAGGAAGATTCATGACGAAGGTAGTAAGTCGCGAGATTCGATTGGCGTCTCGGCCCAAGGGAATTCCAAACCCAGCCAATTTCACGCTGGCTCGGGTTGAGCTGGGGCCGCTGCAAGACCAGCAGGTACTGGTCCACAACCTCTACATGTCAGTCGACCCGTACATGCGCGGCCGCATGAACGAAGGGAAGTCGTACGTTCCGCCGTTCGAGATAGGCAAACCGCTCGACGGCAGCGCAATCGGCGAGGTCGTCGAGTCGCGAGCCAAGGAATTCAGGCCGGGGGACGCTGTCGCTTCCGGCTTCGGTTGGCGGGAGTACTTCATGGCCTCGCCGAAAGACCTGCGTCCGGTGAACCGCGAGATCGAACCGCTCTCGGTCTATCTCGGTGCCCTGGGAATGACCGGCATGACCGCCTGGGCTGGGTTGAACTTGGTCGAGGTCAAAGCCGGCGACACCATATTCATTTCGGGCGCCGCCGGTGCTGTTGGCAGTGTCGCCGGGCAGCTGGCGAAGTTGCGCGGGTGCAGCCGCGTCATCGGCTCAGCCGGCTCAACGGCGAAGGTCAAATTCTTGCAGGAAGAATGCGGGTTCGATGTCGCCTTCGACTACAAGGACGGACCCGTCATCGATCACCTGCGTCTGGAGGCGCCGGAGGGGATCGACATCTACTTCGATAACGTCGGAGGCGAATGCCTGGAAGCCGGTCTCTCGGCCTTGCGCGTGCATGGTCGGATCATTGCCTGTGGCGGTATCTCCGGGTACAACGAGGAACAGCCGCGCCCTGGTCCATCTAACCTATTCAACATCATCACCAAGCGGCTGACGATGAAGGGGCTGATTGTCAGCGATTCGCTGGATCGTAGGGGCGAATTTGAGAATGAGATGGGGGGCTATCTCCGAGCTGGAAAGGTCCGGAACAAGGAGACGGTGGTGGAAGGAATCGACCAAGCGGTTGGCGCCTTCCTCGGCCTCTTCCAGGGAAAGAATGTAGGCAAGATGGTGGTGAAGCTGGCGGAGAACTTTCGCTGATGGCAGTAACGGAGGCTCGCACAGTCGAAACCATGGGGAACTACTGACTGGGCAGCGGCTGCGGCGGCAGAGCGGTCTGGTGTTGGGTTTCCCCGTAGACTAAGGCTGACGCCGTCCCGGTATCCGGGATCTCAATCGCCCCGACTGAAAGTGCAGGGAGTGCGAAGGTCGGAGGCGTCGGAGCGGTCGCCAGTCCGTCGACAGTGAAGGCAAGAGCGGCCGGGGCTTGGTTCCAGTTGACCACGATGACCTGGGTTGCGTCGTCGGTCTGGTTGCGACTGGCATAGGCGCGAACGCCTGTCGGCGTCGATGATACCGAGAGCAGCGTGGGACCGAAGTGCTCCGCGTACAGATCGAGAGCCCAATACTCAGGTTGCGGTTGCGGCGGGCCCGCTTGGTTCACAGGTGGGCAACGGCACCATCACGGACAAGTCGCCGTGGGGCGTCTGGCCCGCGGTCACGGTCCTGGGAATCACCAACGCCACGGCGATTGCTGCCGGGGGGCGCACACCTGTGCGTGACCTCTATATAAATCAGTGCGGCGACACTGTCGCACGCCATGATCTAGTCCAAGTCGATGAAGCCGGTGCGCCGCTCTTGACCTTGGCACCAGCTGCGTACGAGCCCAAGGAGATCATAGGCCCACTCGACTCGCCCGCGTGAACCCCACTATAGTTCTACAGCACCGTACTTTTGACAAGTGGGCCTCTTTATTTGCTCTACGGTGTACTTGAACGTGAATGTCGTTCGGGGAGAATCTTCATTCTCGCTGACGGATATCTTGATCGGGACAGATCCCTTCTTGGGCGCCTTTATCTCCCCGGGAATATCAACGAACCCGTATGCCTGGATGGTCTGGCCATTGTCTCCCAAATATACTTCCAGCTTGTCATTTTCCTTATTGGTCTGACAAGTCAAGTTGAACAAGAGACTGCCATCTTGCTCCTCCCGACAATTGGTAGGGCTGCACGTAAAGGAGATGCTCTTTTCCTTGGTTCTTAGCGTATTGATTGTGCGCACAGGGTCAGATTTCTTTTCGCGTCTTTCTGCTTTCTTCGCCAGCGAAGCCGAAGTCAGCGTCAAGAGAATGATCACGGAACCGAGAAGTCTCATTTTGCGTACTCCTTTCCTGTTGAGAGCATAGGGGGTTGGGGAAGCCGGTCCATGGACGAAGCCTTCGAGAGAGGTTGACCTAACGGGTGGAATCGGACAACTCTAGCAGGATGTTGAAGAGCGTTGTGTCTTCGTCACTGGACGCATCGCGATGACCTCCTTGGGCAGTATCAGCGCGGTGTTTGTTGCTGGCTCTCTCGCCAGCCGACGGCGCCGCGCCCACGAGGGCTTTCTGCGGGAAATGGCGCGCCGGCCATCGCTACTCAGAGCGACCGACGTCACTTGTCCACTGTGGCCCCGGAGTCGAAACAGGAGTCTGCCCAGCAGGTAGGGACTCCATACGCCTACGGTTTGGAGGAACGCGTCCGCTGACACCGCTATCTGGCCATTTGCACTGATCGCCAGGGATCATCGAAGCCTTCCCCGAGGACACTGCGCCCAGATACATGATCCGCGACCGCGATGGCATCTACGGCCAGGAGTTCCGACGGCGAGTCGAGGGCATGGGTATCGAAGAGGTTGTTACGGCGCCGCAATCGCCCTGGCAGAATCCGTATGCGGAACGCCTTGGCGGCTCGGTTCGTCGAGAGTGTCTCAATCATGTGATCGTCCTGGGCGAACGCCATCTCCACGCGATTCTCAGGTCGTACTTCGCGCACTACCACAAGTCGCGGACTCACCTGTCGCTGTGCAAGGATGCGCCCGATGAGCGGTAGAGTAGGGCCCGGTCGGACGTGGCGGTAGCGAGGGCCAGAACTCGAGTTTTTCGATTCAGTTCGAGCGAGGAGTCACCATGGGCCATGCCATGCCAGCCCGCGTTCTTCTGATCGACGACGATACCCGTCTGGTCGAAATGCTGAGCACGTATTTGCGCGCGCGGGGGGCGAGGACGCGGACCGCATTGTGGGCATCGAGATCGGCGCGGACGACTACTTGCCCAAGCCGTTCAACCCACGGGAGCTGCTGGCGCGCCTGGCTGCAGTTTTGGAGTGGGAAAGAGGCAGCCCGCGGCGCCAGCGAGCTCCAGGACATCGCCATCGCTCGCCACCACTTCGATGCCGCCCTTTGTTCCCGCGTCCGGGTAGTATACTTTCAGGACAGGTTCCCAAGCATACATAGCACACCCACCTCGAACGCTCGCGGACACCTGCTTTCATCATGAACCATCACGCAAAGTCATTCCTACTTGGTTCGATCCTTTTGTCTTCGGCCTGCGGAGGTCGATCGAGTCTTGACACTTTGGCTGCGAGCGTCGGTGGAGTAGTGTCCTTCGGCGGCGCAACAGTCACCGGTGGCACGCCTTCCACGGGTGAAGCGGCCTCGCCTGGTGGAACATCTTCGATCGCTGGCACGCAAGTTACGGGTGGAAATAGGGCGACAGGTACAAGCACAGGTGGAATCACAGCTACCGGCGGTATGTCGACAACGGGTGACACCCTGTCAACTGGGGGCTCCACGAATACAAAACTCGTCGCGACAGCAATCACCGCTGGCTGGTACCACACCTGTGCTCTGCTGAATGACGGCACGGTTCAGTGCTGGGGTCATAATGACGCCGGCGAGCTCGGCAACGGCACTACGACGGACAGTTCCGTGCCCGTATCGGTCGATGGAATCAGTAACGCCGCCGCTATTGCCGCGGGCTCCTACCACACCTGCGCGGTGCTGGGCGACGGCACGGTTCAATGCTGGGGTGACAACTCCAGCGGCGAGCTCGGCAACGGCACGACAACGAACAGTTTGGTGCCAGTCACAGTCTCGGGTATTACCAACCCCAGCGCTGTTGCCGCCGGGGGCGAGGTCACCTGCGCGCTGAGCGGCGGCTCGGTTCAGTGCTGGGGTGATAACTCGTACGGCGAGCTCGGCAATGGCACGACGAAGAGCAGCTCCGTGCCCATCTCGGGTATCACCTTGGGCGGGTACATCGATACGGCCGTTGCCGTCGGTACCGTGCATAGCTGCGTGCTATCGGGCGACCTTGCGTGTGGGTACATGGCCTGCGATTTGCCGCCCGCCCGCACGGTTCAGTGCTGGGGCCTTAACAACTACGGCGAGCTCGGCAATGGCACGACGAAGAGCAGCTCCGTGCCCGTCACGGTCTCCGGTATCACCAATGCTGTCGCTGTCGTTGCGGGCTCCTACCACACCTGCGTGGTGCTGAATGACGGCACGCTTCAATGCTGGGGTGANNCAGTAACGCCGCCGCTATTGCCGCTGGCTGCAACAACACCTGCGCGGTGCTGAGCGACGGCACGGTTCAGTGCTGGGGAGACAATGACAACGGCGAGCTCGGCAACGGTACCACGACGAACAGTTCTGTGCCCGTAACGGTTTCCGGCATTACCAACGCAACTGCAGTTGCCTCTGGCATGTACCACACCTGCGTGGTGCTGAATGACGGCACGCTTCAATGCTGGGGTGACAACTCGTACGGCGAGCTTGGCAACGGCACCACGACGGACAGTTCTGTGCCTGTGACGGTGACCGGTTTCTAGTTCGCACAAGGCTATCGCCTACAGCGGCGTGTCGAATCCAACCTGCGACGTGAGAGAGGAGAAGTGACGTCATTTCCCTCTTCAACCACGAAAGAGTGTGACCAGTCGAGCTGCCCGTTGTCGCGGATTTCAGCTATCATCTCGCATGGATGCGATCTGTAGCCACCACGGTGAGCAGCCCAAGTTGCCAAGGGATTGCGTTGTAGTTGCTCGTGTTCATCGAAGGGGCGAACCCCTGGTAGAGGTATTGTAGCCTCGATCCGTCGATGGCCATCGTCTCGTCGTGACCGGCGCGAAGCAGCTCTCCGTGACTGATATCATCACTCCACGCCGTGCCGGCGAACGTGACATTCTGCTTGCCGGCAAAGGGAGACGCTCCACTCTCATGCAGGGGCGTCCAAGGGCCTTCGAGACTGTCCGACGTCCAGGAGCGGAAGTAGCGTCGCCAGTTGGAGCTCGCGTCGAAAGCCTCGATGAGGGCCAGGTACTTGTTCGTCTCGTTGATCTTGTAGACATTGCAGGCCTCAAACACTCGCCCAGCTTCCGAGTCCTGCATCACCACGACCGGATCGCTGAATCCATACGGGAACTTCGCGACGGGCGTCTTGCTCTTGTACCAGCGGCCGTGGTCATTGGAAAAGAACAAATGGCAGGACTGCGAGTCGCATATCACCCAGAAATCCAGCCAGCCGCCATTCTGCTCGACAATCGCCGGCGTCTTGGCAAAGAAAGCCGAGGGTTGGGTCCACTTCGTCGGATCACCTGGGTCGTCCGCCGTCGAAAACATCGGCGGCCCCGACTGGAAAACGAGATACCATTTCCTTTGCGGCGTGAAGTAGAACAACTGCGGAGCGGCCACGTAGGTGTTGAAGCCGGGCGTCTTGTCCATGTAGTAAAAGGAAGCCTTGGACGCCTCGCTCCAGTCGGCAAAAGACAGGTAGGCGATGCCGTAGACGCCGCCGCGAGCAACCGAGCTTGCGTAGACGTGCCAGCGGTCGTTGTATCGGACAACGGTCGGGTCCTTGACGGCAACCAGGTCATGGGCCGCATCGGATACGGGGATGATCAAAGGGCCACTCGAGGTCCACGAGAGGCTGGCAGGTAGACCCGCGGTTGCGGGCGCGGCAGCGAGGTTGGCGGCCGATGTTGGGCCTTGCGAGGGCGGCCTGAGACACGAGGAAAGCACCGCGCTCAACACGAGAACCAGGGCAGCTTTTCCAACTGATAGCCATACGTTTGCCATGGCAGTCATCCTAGCAGCCCATCAGGCCGAGCTCATCGGCCATGCGGGCCATATGCTCGTTGTGTGCCCGACGAGCGCGCATCGCGCTCGCCGTCGCACGAAGCTCCTCGACGAAGAACTTCACGAGACCTCGGAGCCTCTCAATCGAGTCGAGGGAGTTGAGGTAAAGACACCAGGCCAGAGGCTGTCACGACGGTAAGGAGTAGAGCGACCGAAGCCTGACCCTGTACTTCGCCAGGTCGTCGGCTCTCGACTTCGCTATTAGCCATTGATATCCCGAGGAGGTAGTCTGGCCCGAACCGAGGGTGGCATGGGCAAAGTTCGTTCGCCCGCGCGGGTTTAACGCCAGCCAGCAAGAACTGCGCTCGCCACCTTCCCACGGCATGCGCCGTCGAGCCCAGGCGGCGAGCCACCTCGCGGTTCTCCAGCCCGTCAGCGGAAAGGAGCATGAGTCCCGCACCTCTTCTCGATCATCTACACCCCCAGGTGTCGAAAAGTGAAAGACTCACGTCAGCGTCTTCGTCTACAATCCCAGCATGTCTCGATCGAAGTTACTTATGGGTGACTCGGAACAACTCAGTTGGTCGGCGACAGCTCAATTGCTCGGCTGTGCAGTCATCGTTCTCATGGGCTGTGGCGGAAACCGCTTTTCCGCGTCGCCAACTGACGCGCAAGACGCGATTCGAACGGGTGCTGAGGGCGCACTCGACGCCCAGATTCTCGCAGATGCTGCCCCATGGCCTGCCGACGACGCCCGGGTTGCTGAAGAGGCTCCGAGGGTTGCCGATGACGCCCGCACCACCGCAGATGCCCCATGGCCTGCCGACGCCCACGTCAGTACCGCGGATGTCCCATGGCCTGTCGACGCCGCCGTCAGTCCCGCAGATGGCCAGGGTACTGTCGAGGACGGACGCAGTACCGCTGATGGCCCGAGGCCCGTCGACGCCGGCCTCATTGCTCAAGATGGCCCACGGCCTGCCGTCGACGCCACGGCTGAAGTTGCGACTGCGACCCGACTGCCATGCTCGGCGGGATCGGATTGGTTCGACCTGAGCTACTGGATAGCAGCCGCGGCTTACAGCCGAACGTTGAATGTGCTGCTTCTCCTTCCCAAGGATGATCGCGCCCTACACATTCTGGATCCTGAATCGTGCCAAGAGACCCGAATCGCATTGCCGAGAGTCGGGGTTTCCTTGAGCCTGAGCCCGACCGGTGACCAGGTGGTCGTAGGCCACGATGGCGCCATTTCGGTGGTGGCGCTTCGCACTGCCAAGCTCGTGAACACGCATCGCATGCCCGTCCCCGTCGGCGATGTGGCGTTCGACCAGCGCGGTGACATCGAGATCAATTCCCGCCCCAACAGCGAGGCATACTTGCCGTACCTGAAGGTCTCGAGCACGACGGGAACCATTACCACCGAATCCAAAATCGACCTCGGCAGATTGAGAATCACGCCCGATGGTCTTCATCTCTACTGGGTTGCGGACAACTTCAGTACCGAGGACACCATCCGTCGCATCGATCTCGACAGCGGGCCGCGCCCTCTGCAGAACATGTACGACGGCTACCAGGTATGCAACGATGTATTCCCGACGGACGATTCCAGGCACCTCGTCACGGCGTGCGGATCGGTGTTGCGAGTCTCGGACGATACGACGCAGGACCTGACGGCCGAAGGCGTTCTGGATGACGTCACCAAATTCGCGTACGCGGACGCGATGGCCGCGAGCAACCGTCTCGTGGCCTTGCAACCCGACCCGAGCAACATTACCGCTCCGGACCTTCGGGTCTACGATCTGCAAACCTTCCACAAGCTTGGGTCGATCAAGTTGCCGCTGCTTTCCGATGGCCAGTCCAACCCAACGACGGGACAAGCCCCGTGGGGACGTTATGTATTCATGCGCAGCGATGGTTCGCGCTACTACATCATCGGCCGGCGCGGACCAGACCCGGCCAATGCCAATCCGGACGGCGTGCTCAAGATCGATGCGAGTGCTTTGGGCAGCACAGACGTCAGGACGATCCCGGTGCCGTTCGCCGGCATGTGGCCCGACGATCGGCCGCCGCTGGTTACGGTACCAGTCTCGATGGTCCCGCTGACTTTCGACATTGTGGGTGCAGCCTACAGCCGGCAGCTCGCGCGGCTGGTGGTTTCCTCTATGAAGCCGAATGCTGCCGTGTACCTGGTGGACCCCACGAGCGGTATGGCGACCTTGCTTGCAAATCCGGCCAGCCCCTCCACCGTGGTCCTGCGCCAGGATGGTCTTGCGGCTGGCGTGGTGCGGTCCGGCGGGACGACCTTCATTGACTTGCAGACAGGGACCGTAACCGAAGAGGCCGGCGCCACCGTGGTCGGATTTGGACCGACGCCTGAAGCTCTGGTCTCAAGTGCTGGGTTTGCCACGCCCTACACCGACTACCTATGGCATGACCAGAGCGCTGGAACGAGCCGGCCAGGTGTCTACAGCACCNNCGCTACGACGATAATGGAATTCAGACGACGACCCAGTCCGATCCGACACTATCCACCTCGATGGCACCATACAGCTCCTGCGCCGGACCTTTCCAGATTACCGACGACGGAGGCAAGCTGGTTGTCGGATGTGGTGCCGTGTTCGACCTGTCACCAGTGCAATCTCAAGACAGGATCTACAGGGGTGGCATGGAGAAGCTGCGGGGCGTGGTGCAAACGGCCTACGCACCCGAACGAGGCCGCTTCGTTTCCGTGCCTGGGCTGGTCATCGGCCTTCGCGGCTATGACGTCTGCAATGACAGAGTTGTCATCCATGACGACACGTGGCTGAACATGGGTCCGAACATCGCCGTCGGAGCCATGCCCGGTTCCAGCAAATCGGTAGTACCGCTGATGGTCTTCGTTGGCCAAACGCCTGACCAAGCCATCGTTCTCGTCGAATCAGACGAGTATCCAGCTAACCATGGCGTGGCGACACTCGATCTATCCGGGCTGGCTGCTCCGTAGAGGCCAAGCGCGCATTCCTCCGCCCCGTCTTGCGTTGGGAGCTGTCGTACTTCCGCGCCGCCAATCCTCGAAACCAGGTCAAGATCGTTCCTGGCCTGATGATCTGGCAGCAATTCCGTCGCAGTGCGGGCCTTGGGGCAAGTCAGGGCAGGGCGAATTCCTTCTGCAATTTCACGCTTGTTGCAGCTGCAACGCCGAAAATCCAGAATGTTCTGGTGCGCAGCTGTGTTGTAAACGCGGCCGGTGATGATGGGGGCGGTCGAGATCGCCGTCGAGGAATTCCACGATGACCTCTTGCCCGATACGCGGAATGTGGATGACGCCCCATTGCTAACGGTGGTTCACTCGACGAAGTACACGTCGTCGACCCAGATTTCGGTCTTAAGGGGAGGGCCTGCGTTCGGGCCGATGTTCCTCTGGGCCTGCCAGTTGATGCCGTAGACCTGGGTGGGGATCCACTGCGCCTGTTGGTAGCCCCACGTCGTGTCGATGGCGATGCCGCCAGCGGGGGGAACACCGCCATTGCCGGTGTCCAGCAACACGGTGAACTCTTG
>PMJE01000226.1 GCA_003157315.1 Myxococcales bacterium
ACGACCTCAGCGCCCTGAGCGGCGAGTTGCGTGGCGATCTCCCTGCCGATGCCCGACGTGGGGCCAGTGACGATGGCAAGCTTCCCCTTCATTTCGACTCTCCTTCCGCGCCTCGCGTTCTCGCGGCCCTGCCGCGGCGCCTTGGCGCCCGGTCAGTCTTGCCGGGAAGACGCACCGACGCAAGTATGCTGCCAAATCGTTCTCAACAAGATATCAGCGCAAGACGATGGTGGTCGCGCTCATCGCGGGCATGGTGTAGGCGAGCGTACACACCCCACCCACGCAGGCTATCGCTGGTGCCGTGCCGCCCACCCGTGCTACGGCAGCCGTCTTGCCGGCCAATTGGTATAGGGTCGCGCTGGTCAAAGCCGGTGCGCTGGCAAGCTGGATGGTCGCCGACTGCGGGCTGGCACTCTTGTTGATGACCACCACCTCGATGCCAGCCGTGCCATCGGAATGGGCAAAAGCATAGACGGATGTGGTCTTGTAGTCGCTACTGTTGGCCAGCAGCGCGAGATCGCCGACCACGGCACCGTTGCCGTCGTAGTTGCGGAATAGATCGAAGGCAGCGACGAGAAAGCTGCCGGTTGTGGCCTGCAGCGGCCAAGCGGTGGCGGCGAAAACGCCCTCGCGGCCGAATACGCCGAGCAAGTCCGCCTGAGCCACACCACCGCCAGCCGAGGTTTCGCATCCTGGGCTGTATTCGCTGAAGGAGAGCCCGGGGGCCGGGATTCCGCCGGCCGGGTATGCACTGGCAATCTTCTTTTGCAGGCGGGGAATCATCTGGCGCGGATACCACTTGGTGTCGAAGTAAGCCCCACTGCCCACATCGCCGCTCCACGTGAAATCGAGGCTGTCGGTCGCCGCCGCCGTGACGTCGGTGAAATTTGGATCCCAGAAGAGGCGCGGCACTTGCGCGCACTGGGCATCGCTGGTACCGCCGGTGGTGTAGTAGTGGACGTCGTAGGCGTCGAGCAGGGGCACGCCCGCAGTCGTCGAGGCGGCTTGCATCTGTTGCAGGTAGTAGTCGGTGAATTCCGTGGGCCAGTGCGGATCGGCCGCGTACGAGTGCGCGTAGATGATGCCGTCTTGCGCGATCACCGGGCCAAAGACCTTGGCAGTAGGCCAGACGTTCTTGATGGCAAGCGCCGCTGCCTTGTTGCGGGTCAAGATGTCATCGTAGGTAACGTTGCCAACCCCGCAGGTATTCGCCCACAGCTCGGGGTGGGTTCCCTCCCAATAATTCGGCTCGTTGTCGAGGTTGAAGAAGACCGGCGCCCCAGTTCCGTAATTGACCTTGAGGAAATTCACGAATTCGTCCTCGGCAACCGGATTGGTGCCGACCGTACATCCCGCGCAGGTCTTGCTTCCCGTCGCGCAGCTACAAAAGGCAGAACCCTTGACCATCACGTTCTTCACGAATGCGGGACTGTTTGGGTCGCTTGAGACGAAGTCGAGCACGTTGTTGTAGCCAGGATCGCCGGGATTGGGGTCGATGACGTTGGCGCCGACCGTACCGCTACGTTTTGGACACGCGCTGTCTGTCCCCGGGCACGCCGTAGTACCGGCCGGACTCCATCCGGTATTGCGGTCGTAGCTGGCAGACACGAAGTCCAGGATCGGGATGGTTGCCAAAAACGCCTCACCCTTTGCTTGCGCCGCCGGGATCGTGTCCCCCGTGGTCGCGGTGTACTTGCCGGCGAGGTTGCCGTTGCCTGCAACTCCCTCCCAGAAGCAATAATCGTCGCCATTGTTGGTGTAGTCGTTGGTCCAGTTATAGGCCGTGCAGGCGTCCCCGCCCTGGCGGATAAGACCCCACTTGGTCTTCGCGGCGATGAAGGTTCCAAAGCCGTTGATTCCATAGACGTACGGCGAAATCGCCACTGGTTGCGCGGGCGGCTGGAATTGCCGGGCCGGTCCTTTGCCCACATCAATAGAAAAGCTGAGTCCTGCACCGGCGCTCGTCCCTCCGGTCGCTGCGCCGCCAGTTCTCGTGCCTCCGGCGCTCGTCGTGCCGCCCGTGCCAGGATTGCCACCTGCGCCGGCACCGCCGCCGCCACTGCCGAAGTTCCCACCGACGCTCGACGCTCCACCGCTACTCGCGGTCGAGCCGCCCGGGCTGACTGTCGTGCCGCCGTCGCTAACCGAAGCGCCCGCGGTACTCATGCCGCCAACGCCGATGCTGCTTCCGCCCGTGTCGGTCGAAACCGTGCCCCCGCTTCCGCCTCCGGTCCCGCCATTATTCGTGGTGGACGAGCGTGAACATGCCACGAGCATGACGGAGGCGCACAGAACCCGATGCCAGTGGATTCGAAGGCAAGCTATGGTCATGAGTCTTTCTCGCTAGGTTTATGGACAACGTTCACACTGAAGCCGCCCCGCGTGGGGCAAAGCTCGGCCTCGCACAGACATTGATCATACACGAGATAGAGGAAACGCGCAGTCGGCGCGCGGGGGGTGTGAAATGTTTTGAGCCACCGCTGTGCTATGCTTTTCGTATTCCTGCTTGGGAGAAACTGCATGTCAAGTGGCGAAAGCAGAACCCGCCGAGAGATCCTGGCCGACGCCGCAAAGCTGGCCGCGGCAGCTTCCATTTCGGGTTTGGCCGGTTGCTTTCCCAGCGTGGGCGGGAGCTGGCCCGACGCTTCGACGTGCACAAACCCTGGCACGACCAGCGCCGCCGGCGTGCCTCCGGCGGTCACGCCCGCAGTGGTCGAGGTCTTTCGCCCGGAGAGCGTCGTAAACTACGTCATCGATCCTGCCGCGGTGGCTACCATGCTCGATGCGGGCCTGATGGCTTTGGCTAACCAGGCCAGGATGTTCAATGCGGGGGTGTCGGCGCAAGGTAGCGGCGCCAATACGGCGGAAGCTGGCGCGCCGGCATCGGATGGCGGCACGGACAACCCGTGGGCGGTTCTGCTGCCCAACTACCAGCCCGGCCAGCGCATCGGGCTCAAGGTGAACTGCCTCAACGACCATCACGTGACCACGTCGCCAGCCCTGGTGGGCGCCATCGTCGCCAGCCTGCATGAAAAACTCGGGGTCGATCCCACCACGATTGTGGTGTGGGACCGCTTCCTTGCGGATCTTGAGAACAGCGGCAAGTACAGCTCTGATGCTCTAGGGGGCGCCAAGCTCGTGGGGAACCTGCTCAGGGGCCTGAACACAGGCGAAAGCGAAGATGATCCCACGATCACGGGTGGGCATGGTTTCGGCGACCCGATCTGCTCAGCCCCGATAGGCGTGCCTCTGCCCGGAAAGATAGCCAGCTACCCACGCCTGTCGCGTGTCCTGACCCAGGAAATCGATCTCGTCATCAACTGCCCCGTCTTCAAGGTCCACAACATCTCCGGCATCACCGGGGCCATGAAGAACATCTACGGCATGATCAACATTCCGGACCAGTACCACGATGCCAACCTCGCTACCGACATGCCCAAGCTCTACGCCTTGCCGGACATCCGCAACCGGATTTCCCTGACTATCTTCGACGCGCTCATCGGAGTCGTCAATGGCCAGACCCCCGCCGACCGACCTGACCAGAGCCCGGGGCGACTTCTACTGGCACAAGATCCTGTCGCCATCGACAGCTACGCTCTGGACTTGATCGACCAGCTTCGCGCCTTGTCTGGTGCAAGCTCCCGCAGCGCCGCGGCAAACTCATGGCTCGACGGGGCCGCGACCCTGGGCCTGGGCAGCAGGAGCTACTCGCTGATTCAAGTCTGACCAAGAAGCTGCTCCCCACCGCCGCAACGACACGCTACAATCCCCCAGGAGGAAGACCGATGCGAAACTCCTGCCGAATTCTGCTTTCCTGCCTGCTTCTGTGTGCCGTGGTCAGTGCGTGTTCCAGCACTTCCACGCCCGAAAACTCGGCCACGGGTGGCACCGCTGCGGGCGGCTCAAGTGGCACGGCGAGCGGAGGAGCCGGGGGCTCTCTCGCTTCGACCGTTGCGGCAAGCGGCGGCACCGCGGTCTCAGGCGGCAGCTCCGCTGAGGGCGGCCTGGCCGATAGCGGCGGCAGCAAGGTCGGCAGCGGTGGCAGCAGCGGTACTAGCGGTGGCGCCACCAGTGCCAGCGGCGGCACCACCAGCGCCAGCGGCGGGACAACCAGCATCAGCGGCGGTCGCGCCAGCAACGGTGGCACCGGCGCCGGTGGCATCAGCACCGGTGGCACCACCAGCGCCAGCGGCGGGACCACCAGCACCAGTGGCGGTCGCATCGGCACCGGGGGAACGAGCACCAGCGGCGGGACCACCGGCGCCAGCGGCGGCACCACCAGCGCCACCGGCGGCACCACGAGCGCCAGCGGCGGCCGCATCAGCACTGGCGGCACCAGCACGGGTGGCGGCACCACCAGCGCCAACGGCGGAAGCGCCAGCACCGGTGGCAGCAGCACGGGTGGCACCACCAGCGCCAGCGGTGGCAGCTCCGGAGGCACTGGCGGCAAGCCCGATCAGAGTTCGCTGCCAGCGATCACCGTGCACCTGGCTGGCGATTCCACTATGTCCAACTATGCGGCGACTACCACCCAAGAGGGTTGGGGCCAGGAGTTTGGGCAATTTTTCATTAGCAAAGTGACAATTGACAATCAAGCCCAGGGCGGCGCCAATGTGCAAAGCTTCTACTCGGGCAAATGGAAGACCCTTATCGGCAACGTCCAGGCCGGCGACTATGTGATGGCGGCGTTCGGGATCAACGACAGCGGCACTACCCACGGGCCAGTCAGTGTGCCGGATTTTACGGCGGAGTTCGAAACGATGGCGGATGAAGTCGCGGCCAAGAAGGCCACCTTCATTCCCACGACTTCATCCCCGCTGCAGGTATGGGTCGGCGGCAAGGAGACCAATGATCGGCTGCAGCCGTATTGTGACGCGACGATTGCGGTGGGAAAGACCAAGAACCTGTTGGTCGATGATCTCAACGCGCGCGGGGTCGAATACTACAACTCAGTCGGCCAGACAGTTGCGGCGACCCTCACCTTCAACGGTGACAAGGCCCACTTCNNCCACTTCGACAAGGCGGGCGCCACAGAGATGGCTCAGCTTGCCGCGCAGGAACTGACGCGCATAGGTAGTCCGCTGGCCGCCTATTTGAAGTAGCGTCTCAAGCGGCACGTCTTTGCGGACGCTGAAATCAGTGCCGCGAGTTGTAGGTGTTCCAGAACAATACCGTCTTCTCTCCGAGCTTGCCGGCTCTTGCATCAGCGACTAGCGCGGCCAGTGCCCTTCCCGTGTAGGTCGTCTCCAGGTGCATGTGGTTGGCCCCGGCCAATGCGACTGCGTCGAGACTTTCCGCCGTAGCCACCGCATATCCGCCGCCGAGGAATCCCTCGCGCACCTCAAGCGCCACGCTTTCCGGCTTCACCGACGGGAAGCCAGCATCAAGCTCGCGTAGCAAGGCGACCGCTTCCTCCATCACACGCCTGGTCCGCTCAGGGTTGCTGGACTCTGCCGGCACGACTCGTACGCCCACCACAGAGGTTCGCAATCCGACCGCCGCCAGTCCGAGAGCAAGCCCGCTAGCGGTTCCCGTCGAGCCGTAGGCGACATAGATCAGGTCGGGCTCAGGCAGCGCGCCGGCTTCAATCTGTCCGGCTAGCTCTATCGCGGCGTTGACAAACCCGATCGTCCCCCTGGCATTGGTTCCGCCGAATGGGATGATGAATGGCTCGATGCCATCGCGGATGGTGATCTCGTCGCGCAGCTCAGCGCCGCGGCCAAGCGCCTGGGCATATGATTCGACGAAGTGCAAAGTGGTGCCCGCCGCCCGATCGGCGAAAAGATTCGCCTCCAGATTGGGCGTGGACGGCTGCGGAGCGAGTACGGCATGGACCTGCAGCCCCAGTTCCTTGCCGTAGACCGCTGTCGCGCGCACGTGATTGGAACCGACCGCTCCGAAGGTGATTACCGCGCGCCGTTTCTCGGCCAATGCCTGGCCCAGCAGAAACTCGAGCTTGCGGACCTTGTTTCCGCCGTAGGCGCGGCCTGAGACATCATCCCGCTTGATGAAGAGAGACGGAAGGCCAAGCAGCCGAGCCAACTCTGGCATCGGCTCGACCGGCGTGGGGAAGCACCCAAGCGTCACATGGGCGAGNNGCAGATCACTCAACGTCTTCTTCGAGCCCGCAGCACAGCCATGACCAACCCGAGCAGCGCCAAAGCTGGGTAACCCCTGCTCTGTGCCCCGGCGATGCGGCAGGAGCAGCCGCTGCTGCTGCTTGCCTGGGTGCCGGTGCCACTCGTCGTACCACCGGTTGCAACGACTTCCGAAGTTCCGCCGGTGGCTGGAGTGCCCCCGGTTCCCATCCCACCGGTGCCCGGCGCGCCGCCGCTTGCCGGCAACCCGCCAGTCCCGGTTGTTCCGCCGCGCGCGACAATCCCGCCAGTTGCCGGCGGGCTGCCCCCGGTTGCGACAACGCCACCGGTGCCAGCCAGGCCGCCCGTTCCGCTGCCTCCAGTTCTGCCGCCGGTCGCGGTCGTTCCACCGGTTCCCGGCGTTCCACCGGCCGCGGTAATTCCGCCAGTTGCCAGCGCACCACCAGACAGCGTGCCGCCCGAACCCGTTGCCCCACCAATTGTCGCACCCCCGACTCCGCTCCGGCCCCCGGTTGCCGTGGCCCCGCCGCTTGCTGTGGCGCCGCCGGTCCCGGTCCTGCCTCCGCTTCCCACGACGCCGCCAGTCCCCGGTGCGCCGCCGGTACCCGGTGTGCCCCCGGCTCCCGTCGCACCACCCGTCCCGCCCCCGCTCGCCCCGGCAGCTCCATATTCATAGGCGCCCAAGTCCGGGGCCGCGCCCACGAATGGAAGACCAACGTCCGTGCCCTTGTCGATCATCTGGCTGCCACCAGCCAGTTTCAGAAAGTCAACATCGGGCAAGCTGCCGTCCGCCTTGCGCGGTCCCAACGCCGGTGAACTCGCCTCTATCGCCTGACCCGTACCTGACACGGTCGGATCTGTGATGCTGAGGAAATCAGCGGCTTTGGGCGTGATATTGAGATCCCAGGTGATGAATTGCGTGTCGACACCGCCCATGTTGGAGGTCTTGTTGGTATAGCTGATGTTGTTGCGCAGGATATGGG
>PMJE01000230.1:0-1964 GCA_003157315.1 Myxococcales bacterium
CTCGCCCGCTTGCGGGCGATTGTTCCACGGCTCCTTACGGTCGCGGCTCGGAATGCACCGTTAGAGAGCGGTTGCCATGTCTAGAACTGGAGCCGGGCCGAGAACGCCATTACACGGGCCGGGAATGTGCCGGTTGGAAGGCCAACGGCCGTAGCATTGGACACCGCGTTGGTAGCTGGATTAAACTGGACCCCGGTATTCATCCCGTTGAACTGCGGGTGGTTGAATGCGTTGTACGCCTGAACTTGAAACTTCAGGATGCGCTTTTCGCTGCCCAGCGGAACGTTCTTGGTCATCGTCAGGTCGAAGTTCGTCACGCGCGGATAGGTGAGAGCTCCGGACCCACCGCCCTGGTTACCTATAGCGGGCGGCCCGACAAGCGAGTTGTCCGGGCCGGTAGCCAGAGCGGGCATGGCATATGCCGCCGGATTGAAGTAAGTGCCCGCGGGGATGTTGGCCAGCGGATTGCCGATCACCTGACAACGCATACTAACATCCGGCGTGCCAGTGTAACCGCCCGACACGGATGCGGAGCCCGAAGTGAGGCTGCATCCTGGATTAAACGGCGCGCCGCTCTGGATGGAAGTGATTCCGGAGAAAGTCCAGTGGTCGGTCACGGCCCCCAACACCTTTATGCCATACTTTTTCGCGACATTGGGAAGATCGTAGTAGTAGTTGAGCTGGAGATTGCTGCGCCGGTCTGTGCTCGCCCGGCCGTAATTCCAAGCCTCGTTGTCGGGAACGGCTTGGTTGTAAGTGGTGGTGCCCAATGCTTTGGAGAAAGTGTACGACAGGCCAAATACCAGGCCGTGCGCAAGGCGCTGCTGCAGGGTGGCGGTGAGAGCATTGTAGTTACTGTGCCCAACCAACGCGTTCTCGGTGATGGCGCCGTACCCCGGGTACTTCGTTCGTTCGAAAATACTGCCAATGTCGGCGCTGGTATTGCCCGCCGTCGTCGGATTCAGATTCGACGGCGTGAACGGCCAGCCGGCACCGATGGGAATCCAATTGGCGTCGTACGTAGTTTTTAGGTTGTGGCCGTAGCTCCACGTGTAGCCGACATCGATCATAGTGCTGCTGCCGAGGGTTCGCTGAACGCCAGCGCTGGCGTTCATGACCACGTCCCACGGAACATTCGCAGGCCAAGCGGCCGGGGCGGTCGGAGCGACGCTCAGACTGCTCAGGCTCGGCGGGGCGCCCGTGTTCTGCGCGGCGATCTGCGCAAAGCTGAGGTTGCTGACCGTCTGCGTATAGACCACCGGCGCCTGTCCGGACATGCCGTAGTACGAATTGCCATCGATCCGGTTGTAAAACATCCCCCAACCTCCGCGGATGGCGGTCTTTCCATCGCCCCAGGGGTCGTAGGCGAAACCTAGACGCGGTGCTGCCACAAGGGGCCTCTGATGGTAGGGCGCACGCGAAATGCCGTTGACCCCGAGGACCTGCATTCCCGATGTGGGGTTACCCGTATTGGGGACAAAATTCCCGATGAATCCGCTAATGACGGTCGCGCCCGTCACGGGATCTTTGGCCACCAGACCAGTGTTCGAGGTACATGTCGCGGCGCCATTCGAGCACGCCGGAACGTAAAGTCGCGGCATGGCGGACTTCGAATAGAGTGACGGATTGAAGTTCGAAAAGGTATTGAAATAATCCTCCTGAGGCGTCTGATGATAGAATCGCACGCCAAGAGTAAGAGTCAGCCTGCGGTTCACTTTCCAGTTGTCCTGCGCATAAGCCTCCACGTTCCAGTAGACGACGTTGAAGCTCGCGGTCACATTCTGTTGGCTGTAACTGGCGACATTGCCGAGCAGGGCATTGGCGAAACCGTCATTCGTGTTGAGCAGCGGAACCGACGTCGAGGAGGCAAAACTGAAGGCGCCCGCATAGTTTGGATAATTGGAGCACTGAAACTTTATGTTCTTTTCAAGATAGAGTCCAAATTTGAGCGAGTGACTGCCCGC
>PMJE01000230.1:2012-3187 GCA_003157315.1 Myxococcales bacterium
GAACGGTCTTCAGTCTTATAGTTATCCGCCGAGATATAGTTATACATGTCCCAATTTACGGCGATCGAGGACTCGTTGACCAGTGTCGGCGTCATGGTGTACGTAAGGGAACCCAGGTAGCCTTGCCCGCCGTTCGGATGGTTGATGGGGGCAATTCCCTGCTGACCCAGAACGCCCCCCGCGTCGGAAGTGAACTGGACCCCATCGTACAGGGTGACCGAGGTGTCGTAATCCTGCATCCAACGGAAGGTGGCGTTGAGTTTAGACGTTATATTGCCATCGACACGGAGCACGTCGTTGCGCCGCGGGTGGCTGCCGGCGGCCTGCTCGAAGTAGTTCACGACATGCAAATCAGCGGCCAGCACCGGAGTATAGTTGGGCGTCGGGAAGAAGTTGAGCAGCGCCTGGCCCACCGGATTGAGGCGCGACGCGGGTATGATGTTGCCGGGAAACTGAAGGTTGTTGTTGGCCGGATCGAGGACGTTGATCAGACTACCGTTGTTATTAAAGCTCTGCGAGAAGTCGCCCACGCGCTCCAGCTTCGTGGGCGTGTACATACTCTGCGAGCCGCCGCTTACGAACTGGCCGGTATACTCCTGAGACCAGAAGAAGAACAGTCTCGACTTGTCCGAGTTGAAATGCTTCGGTATGAACACGGGACCGCCTATGGCGTAAGTCTCGACGTTGTACCGGTAGGGCACTCGGGGCGTAGCGGCGCCGTTCTTGATGGTGTGGTTGTTCACCCAGGTGTCCGCGTTGAATTGCTCGTGCCGGTGGTTCCACGCCGCGGAGCCATGGAACTGCTGTGTTCCGCTTTTAGTCACGACGGTGATCATTCCGCCCGAGTTGCGCCCGAATTCGGCGGCGTAATTGGAAGTCAAGACCTTCAACTCCTGGATCGCGTCGAGGTTCGGTTCAACCTGAAGTGAAGTCGACGATCCCGTATCCTGATCGGCAATTCCGTCGACGGCAAAGCCAATCGTGGCCGACGGGGCTCCGTTGATACTCATGCCGCTGATGGCGCCGTGGCTTGTCACGTCGCGGCTGGCCGCGGTGTCGATCACACCCGGAACCAGCTTTGGATAGCCGAACAGATCCCGGCCCTTCAGGGTCAGGTCTTTCAGAGCGCCGGCATCCACGGTCTGGGACTTATCGGAGCTCGCCAACTGTACCTG
>PMJE01000547.1:0-3700 GCA_003157315.1 Myxococcales bacterium
CGCGGGTGGAACCGCAAGCACGGGTGGAACCAAGCCAACCGGCGGCACAACTGCGATGGGCGGCGCCGCTGGCGCTGGCGGAATCACCAGCGCAGGCGGAATCGTCAGCGCGGGTGGCACCAAGCCGACCGGTGGCACAACCAGTGCTGGTGGAATCACCAGCGCGGGCGGAACCGTCAGCACGGGCGGCACGAAGTTGACCGGTGGCACCGCGACGGGCGGCGCGACCAACACGGGTGGCACCGGCGGCGTAACTCCCTGTGATAGCAACTGCACTTCCGCCGGTTTCACCTGTTGTAACAATGCGTGCCGCAGCTTCAGCAATGACCCGTACAATTGTGGGCAATGCGGAAACGCGTGTACCAGCGACTTGCCCGTGTGCCAGAACGGTAAATGCACGGCACTCACTTGCACAGCAGAACTGGGCCCCCCAGGCACTGTCTGTTGCGGGCAAAACTGGTGCTCGGTCGGGCAGCTCTGTTGCCAACAGCAAGGTCCCGTTGTCCTGGCACAACCTATGTGTCTGACCATCGCAGACGGCACCTGTCCGCGAGGGTGCAAGATGTGTGTCTGCGCAAACCCAGACACGCCAATTGCAACCCCCGGCGGAACGCGCAACATCAGCGAGCTACACGTGGGTGATCTGGTCTACAGCGTTGACCATGACCAAGTGGTTCCCGTGCCCATTGCGGCAGTTAGGCAACGTCCTGCACCCAGCCATGTCGTGCCGCAGTTATTGCTCGACAACGGCCAAGTGCTTCAGATCAGCGCCCGTCACCCGACCGCGGATAACCGCACATTCGGAGAACTACGAGCGGGCGACCGGCTCGGCGAGTTGCGAATCAAGACAGTCAAGCTCGTCACCTACCAGCATGCATTCACCTACGACATCCTTCCCGCCTCGGACACCGGGTTTTACTTTGCAGGCGGTGCAATGATCGGCAGTACGCTCATTGGAGATTGCAATGAGCTCGGCTCTGATGTGCCGGAGGCGCCTCGGGCCATGGCCCGACAAATGCCGTAATCGTAAGATGTCGCACCCTTTTTGTGTTGCGAAAGCCAGAGGGGGAGTCGAATCCGCTCTGGAACAGTTCGCAACGATCGTGGAGAATCTGAAGACCGATGGGTAGTCTCTCCGCTGCTCACGTCTTGCTATTCCTCCTCGCGATCGCGGGGAACGGCACGGACGGCGGCGTGCCTCGATCCGCGCCCCCACCCGGGGCGCAGCCGTCGCGCGGGTTGGTCATTGTGCTGCGGCCGGGTGATGTTGACGAGCTGACCCGCACTGCTCTGGCGCGCGTCACCGGTGAGCTGACCGCAGCCGAGTTCCAAACCATGCTCGTCACCCTCGACCCAAGCCAGGATCCGACGACCCAGGTCGAAACCGTCGCGCCGGAGTCCCGCGCGGTCGCCGCGTTTGCCATCGCGCACATCGGCGATCCCAGCGGTCGCACGATTGCCATCTGGGTTTCGGATCGGGTGGGACGGCGAACCAGCATTCTGCGCATGGCAGTCCAGGGAGACGACATCAGCCACGACGCTGCGGTGCTGGCTCTCAACGCGATCGAACTGATTCGGGTCAGCCTGGCCGGCCTGTGGCCCGCACCACCCCAGGCCACGCCCGCGCCCCCAAAACGCGTGGCCGAGCCATCGCAACGGCCGCACTTTACCGTCGGCCTTGGAATCGCCGCGCAGCAGGACTGGGGGCTCGCGTTTCCCTCGTTCCAATATATGGGTTCATTGATGGCCATGGTGACCTGGCCGCGCGGACTGGGGATAAAGGCAGAGATCAGCGGCCTCGGCCCGGCTCTCACGCTGACCGGAAACTATGGGACGGCCAGCGTGCATCGTCAGCTCGCATCGCTGGGACTGACCTGGACCTTCTTGCGGCGGACGCGGGTCCAGTCGTTCGTCGTGGTTTCGGCCGGCGTGGCGCACCTGAGTGGCGAGGGAGCGACCACTGATCCCACGCGCGCGGTGGCGTACTCAGGCACGGTCTGGTCGGCGCTGGGCGCGGCCGGAATTGCCGCCGCTCTGCGCCTCGCCCCGAGGACTTGGCTGGGGGCGGAGTTGGACGCCATCGTAACCGTCCCGCCCCTGGTCATCCACGTCGCTGATACCGACTACAAACCATTTTCCGGTCCCGGAGTTCTGCTAAATGTTGGGCTACACTTTGATTTCTAGAATGCCCAAGACGGCGCTGCTGCTGCTCGGGTTGGTCGCGGCTTGCTCGCAGCGCACCCTGACCCTGGTGGATCTCTATTCGGACGGGGGCCTCTTTCCCCCTTCGCTCGACGGCAATCCCGGCAACTCCTTCGATGGCGTTGCCACGACCTACGCTGACAGTTCGGCCTTCCCCGCCGATACCAGGTCCAACGACTCCTCCGACGGCGCCACCCCTGCGGGCTTGCGGCGCGGGCTGGTGGGCCTGTGGCACTTCGACGATGCCCCCGGCAGCAAGGTGGCGATCGATTCCTCTGGCAACGGCAACGACGCCACGCTGGTGGGATTGGATCCGACGCTGGCCTGGGTTGCCGGGCGCCAGAACGGGGCGCTGAACACCAATGGTCTTGGGTACGCCTCGGTCGCGGACTCAGATAGCATCGACAGCATCACCACTCAGACTACGCTCGCCGCCTGGGTCTACTTCGATGGGGTCATTCCGGTGGACTATGGGACGGCTATATCACGTCAGATCACAACCACCAACGAGCAGTATTACCACCTGTCGCTGTATCAGGACGGTACCCCCACATTGTTCATCGGTTTCTCGGCCAGCATTCCAGCCGCCCGGCCGACCGCCCCGCAAACAGTCGCGCAAAGGCACTGGACCCACCTGGCGGGAACCTATGACGGCAGCCTGGCAACCTTGTACGTGGATGGCGTCGCGGCCGGCTCGCGGCCGATCACGGGGGTCTTCCCTCTCGACACGAGGCCGGTGATCTTGGGCGGAAACGGCAACGCGGGGGCGGTTACCGAGTGGTTTCCCGGCCGCCTCGACGAGATAGCCCTGTACAACCGCGCCCTCAGCCCGGACGAGATCCGCCTGCTCGCAACCGCGGTGGCGTTCTGACGTAGGAACGTTCGCTCCGCCATTCGCCCGCGCCCCCGCCGAGTCTTACCTCCGGCAAGGTGTTTTCAAGGTCAGCCCTGCAGAGCTCAACCAGGCCATTGACGAGACCGACAAGATCATTACTGCATCGTACGAGGGGCGCCCATAGCCCCTCGGGCATTCACCGCCTCTGAGCAGCGCGTTGCTGACTTCGGCGAAGCGCTGCGCTGTCTCCTCAATCTCGGGTAACTTATGGGCGGCTCGGAAGGTTGCGAAGAATCGTGACCACATCGGGCACCTACAAGTCGACCAGAAGCAACTCCGGTCTCGCCTTGGAGGGGAAAATGCAATTTGTCCTGCCAGTTTCTACCCTGCCTGCCTGTCTGCTTTCCCTATCAGCTTTGCTGGGTGCGGGAGCCTGCAGTTCGGCAAATGTCTCGGCAAGCGGCAGCGGTGGCTGCGGAGGGACCTTTGACGGCGGGAATCTTGGCGGCAATGACGGAGGGACCAGCGCAGGCACGGGAGGCCGGCTACTCGTCCTCCCTGACGCAGGGATAGTTGACGCCTGCGTGGCAGCCACCGCGGCCAGCGCATGTGGCTCCTATTGCGGCCTGATCGGTGATGGCTGCAACGGCCAGATCGACTGCG
>PMJE01000547.1:3709-4904 GCA_003157315.1 Myxococcales bacterium
CGGGCTGGCTGTGTGAGAGCAGTTTCTGTGTGGGCGGCGCCGATGTCTGCACACCCACCACCTGCGATCCGGTGGCCGGGGCGCGCTATTGCGGAAGGGTGGGTGATGGTTGTGGACGCGGAATCGACTGCGGCGACCAGTGCGCCAGCCTCAAGCCGGGCTGGTTGTGCAACACCACTACCAGTGCCTGCGTAGGCGGGGCGGGCTGCCAAAAACTCGTCTGCGATGGAAGCCCGAATGCCAGGTACTGTGGCAAGATCGGTGATGGCTGCGGCGGAATTGTCGACTGCGGGGATACCTGTTCGACTTTCCAGCCCGGCTGGGTGTGCGACAGCAGCAAAGGTCTGTGCACCGGCGGGCCCAGTTGTGTTCGCAACGTGTGCACGGCAGCGGGGGGCGGCCAGTACTGCGGCGACATCGGCGATGGATGTGGAGGAACGCTCCACTGCGGCGACTGCCCGGGCAGCGGGATCTGCTCCAACAGCGTCTGTCCTGTCTTGAGTTGCGGCTCGATGTGTGCCGCGCAGGTCCGGTGCACCACCGGCACCACCAGCATCACCGGAACCGTCTACGATCCGGCGGGCAAGGTCCCGCTCTACAACGTGATCGTCTACGTTCCGGATGGGCCGCTGGCCACTATCTCGACCGGCGCTTCCTGCGACACCTGCTCGGCGTCAGTGTCGGGCAAGCCCATTACCACTGCACTCACCGATTCGAGCGGCAACTTCAAGTTGGACAATATTCCAGTGGGCGTGGACTTTCCGCTGGTCATGCAGGTGGGCAAGTGGCGTCGCCAAGTTACCATCAAGGCGTCGGAAGTCAGCCAATGTACCACCAATGCCATTGCGGACGCGTCGACTGGCCAGGACCGCCGCCTGCGTCTGCCGCGCAACAAGAACGAAGGCAGTATCCCGAAGATGGCAATAACTGCCGGCGATGCCGACCGGCTGCAATGCATCTTTACCCGCATGGGCATTGATACCGCGGAATTCACCAACCCCAACGGAGCTGGTTCTATCAACATCTACGAGGACAACTATTCGGTGAGTGCGACTGCTGGCTATGACAGTGGGTTCAATAGCGGGGCACTTTGGCCGTCCGCCAACGTCCTGTGGAGCGACATCAATACCATGATGAAGTACGACGTCATCCTCATGGCCTGCGGCGGAAGCAACGAGCGCTACGAGGGAGACAA
>PMJE01000215.1 GCA_003157315.1 Myxococcales bacterium
GGTAGACCGCAGGTCGCCCCTACGAGATCGCCCCGCCCGTGGTCGCCCCTACCTCAGCTTTCCAACTTCCGGCGCTTCCAACCGCGCGGGGGCTGTTTGTCCCGGGCATCGGGGTTCGAGCGCGAGTTGTCGATCCAGCGGAAGCTGGGCGCCGGGCGCACGTCTACGTGGACAAACCCCACCTTGGGGTAGAAGCCAACCCCCATTCCGCCCGCATCCAGGGTGTGGACGAAGTCACGCAGGTCGCGCGGCCGCACGCCCGCAACCCGGATGTCGGCTGCCGTGCCGTGGAAATGGTTGCTGGTCGTCCTACGCTGAAAACGATAGCCCGAAAGCAATTCCATCGGCCGGCCGCCAAAGCGGTCGTTGACCTGCGAAAGGATGGTGAGCAGGCGCGGATCGATCTCGTGTTCCTCACCGGTGCGTCGACAGCGAAACACATGGGCGATCTGCTTGGCCGCTTCCACGCTGTACGAGCCGTCCGGGTTGTAGATATTGGTCTGCAGTTCTTCTTTGTAGTTGATTGAATAGATCCGCATGTCGCCCGAGGGCCGCGGCGCCGGACTGGTACGCAGCTCGCTGTCGGCCACCACCCAACCGAACAAGTTTCCGCGGCGAACCCGCCGCTTGCTGGTCCTGGCCGACTTGCCGCCTTCCTTGGCAGTCGCGCTGGCACCCGCTGACCGCGGCACGCCTGCGGCGGCTACCTGCACTGCTCCCACATGCGCCAAGGCCAGGCTCAATCCGAGCAGGGCTGTCAGGGTAGACCTAGGCATGCCTTCATAAGGCTTGCCGGGACTTGGGGGTCTGTCAACCTAAAAAGAGTGGCGGGGCTCACATAGGTGTGGGCAGAAAGCGACATGCGGAGCAGTTTCAGCCCGGCCGTTCGGTATGGGGCGCTGCGACCGAGGCGTCTGGACCTGCCAGGTGAACCAGTTCGATGTGCAGGGTGGCAGCGACGGAGAAAATGCGCTCGTCACGATAGAATTCGCCGTAAACGATGCGACGAATCCCGGAGTTGGCAATCTCTTTGAAGCAGTTCCAGCAGGGACTGGCGGTAACGTAGATCGTGCCGCCGTCAATCATGACGCCGTTGCGCGCGGCCTGCAGGATGGCGTTACTCTCCGCGTGGATGGTGGCGACGCAGTGACCGTTCTCCATCATGTGCCCGGCTTCGGTGCAATGAGGCATGCCACGGATGGACCCGTTGTAGCCGGTCGACAGGATGGTCTTGTCGCGCACGATCACGGCACCCACCGACTTGCGCGGACAGGTTGAACGCGAGGAGACGACCCGCGCGATGTTCATGAAGTATTCGTCCCAGGAAGCCCGCTCGGCCATGCGCCCTTGTCTACCATGATTCTGCAGCACTCCTGTGTTGGATTCGGACCGAGCCGTTGCGTCGCGAGGAGGCCCGGCCGCGACGAGCGCCGAGGGAAGATACTGAACGTATCTGACCGAGAAGCGAGGAAGCGGACGGGACCCGCAGCAGCAAGGGCGACGGGAGAATCCGACACAGGAGNNGACTTGGCCCGCCGCGAGCCCCTGTGGCTCAAGCGCTGGGCTGACGAACGCCACTACGAAAAGCTGCTGGCGGCGCGCGAAGCTGCCGGCGCGCCGGCCTTCGTGCTGCACGACGGCCCCCCTTATGCGACCGGGGGAATTCACTACGGCACCCTGCTCAACAAAGTGCTGAAGGACATCATCGTTCGCTCGCAGCTTCTCATGGGCAAGCGCGCGCGCTTCGTGCCCGGCTGGGATTGCCACGGCCTACCCATCGAGCATCAGGTGGAGAAAACCGCCGGTGGCCGCGCTAAGCTGGGTACCGCCGAGTTCCGCAAGCGTTGCGAGGCTCACGCGCTCAAGTTCGTCGACGTGATGCGCGCGGATTTTCGCCGCCTAGGCTGTGTGGGTACCTGGGACCAGCCCTATTTGACTCTGTCCAAAGGCTACGAAGCGACCATCGTGCGCATCTTGGCGGCCTTTGCCCGCCAGGGACTGCTCTACCGCGCCAAGCGGCCGGTGCATTGGTGCACCACCCACCAGACCGCTCTGGCCGAAGCCGAAGTGGAGTACGCCGATCACAGCTCGCCATCGATCTACGTGCGCTTCCCGCTTCTGCCCAAGCAACCCGCGGTGGAGCGGCTGTTCGGCGGCGCGGACGCAGCGCTGGTCATCTGGACCACCACGCCGTGGACCTTGGCCGCCAACCTGGCGGTGGTGGCCAATTCGCAGCTGGCCTATGTTGGCCTCCCGATCGAACGCGCCGGCCGGCGCGAGTACCTCATCGTGGCGCGCGAACTGGCAAGAACGTTTCTGGCGGCCTGTCATTTTCCCGCACCGCCCGAGAATGAATGGATCGCGATCGCCGGGGACCGGCTCCACGCTCTGCGCGGCGTACGCTATCAGCACCCGTTCGTCAGTGAGCCGCGCAGCGAGCGCGATTTTCGCCTGACCTTCGCCGCCCATGCCACGCTGGAGGCAGGCACCGGCCTGGTCCACACTGCCCCGGGCCACGGCGCCGAGGACTATGCCGTCGGTCGCGCGGAGGGTTTGGAGATCTACGCTCCGGTGGACGGCCGCGGCCGCTACACCGCCGAGGTGCCTTTGTGGGCGGGCGAGCCGGTCTTCGAAGCCAACCCCAAGGTCGTGGCCTTGCTGGCCGAAACCGGCTATCTGCTCAATCAGCCGGGCGAGAAGGTGCAGCACCAATACCCGCATTGCTGGCGCTGCAAGCACCCAGTGCTCTTCCGCGCCACCAGCCAGTGGTTCGCGCGCCTGGGGGATCTCGGCGACAGCAAGAGCCTGCGCGAAAAGGCGCTGGCCGAGATCGACCGCACC
>PMJE01000658.1 GCA_003157315.1 Myxococcales bacterium
GGTCCTCCAGGAAGGCGAGGTGCGGCGGGTCGGTGGCTCCGCGATCCTCAGGGTGAACGTCCGGGTGATCTCCGCGACCAACCGCGATCTTGGCGCCGAGGTGGCCGCAGGACGAATGCGCAAGGATCTGGCTTATCGCCTCAACGTTGTCTCGTTGCGGGTGCCCGCGCTGCGCGAACGAGGCGACGACATCATCGCCTTGACCCTGCACCTGGCCGCCCGGCACGCCGCGCTCCTCGGTCGGGCCGAACCGCACATCAGCGAAGAAGCCATGTACCGGATCCGCAACTATTCGTGGCCCGGCAATGTCAGGGAGTTGGAGAACGCGCTTGCACGCGCAGTGGCCATGTCTCAGCGAGGCGTGATTCTTCCCGGCGACCTGCCCGCGCTCACCCGGGAAGCTGGGCCTGTCAACCTGTCCGCGATTCACGACGACTGGCCGACCCTGGAGGAACTGCAGCGCCGCTACATCGAAAGAGTTCTTGAGCACACCGGTCAAAACAAGACCTCGGCGGCGAACATTCTTGGCATCGATCGTCGCACCATTCAGCGGCTCGCCTCACGCGAAACGGAAGAAGACGACAAGGCGGAATAGCCGCGAGCAGGCGCCTCACGCCTGTGCGGCCACCAGATCTGCGACCGCTGCGCGCAGCTCGGGGATGCCAAACGGTTTGCGCAGCAGTTTTGCGTTGCCCAGACGATCGACCTTGGTCTGCAGATCGGGCCGGGTGAGCCCGGAAATCACCAGGACGGGCGTGTGAATCTCGGCCGCACGAGCGGAGAGCAACACCTGAAGCCCTTCCATCCACGGCATGAGGACATCGGTTACGATCAGGTCGAACGGGCCACTCTCTGCCAGGAGATCCACCAAGTCAGCTCCATTCGAGGCCTCGCAGATCTCGATCTGTGGGTTCCCCAGGGCCAGGCGCAGCAGCTCCAGACTGTCGGGATCGTCGTCCGCAATGACAATTCGCGATATCGGCATCTGCTTTCGTGCCGCACGCGCCAACTCTTCCAAGGTGAACTCACGCCGGTCGGAATCGCTCATCATTTGACACCTCACTTGGCTGGTACGTCACCGGTACAATGCATCGGCCATGCCGTGACCGGGAGGTGGCCTTTTCGCTAGCGAGGCGTGCAGTTCGTGGTCAACCGAGCGACTCCGTGTCGCATGGTCGGGAATGGCNNGGAGGCTTCCCATGAAGACCCAATCCTCCGAGATTTCAAGCCTTTCCTCATGGCGGTTGCGCAGGCGACTCGCCCAAGTCGAGCAGGCATCTGACTCCGGCGCAACCAAGGCGGAGTTGCGGGCGCATCCCGTGGTGCTGAGCAAGGCGGGCGACCCGGTGGGATGGATGGAACGCACGCTTCTCGCTGTGGACACCGATCGGGCGTTCATCGACGTGGCTGATGCAGAGCTGCGCGAAGAGTTGGTCACCGCCTTCGAAACCGAGGGACGGGATGTGATTGCCACCAGCAACGGCAGAACCCTCCTCGCATTCATGGAAGAACTTCCGCTTCCGGACGATTTCGGCGACGACATAGTGGTGGTGGAGGACGACTTTCACGGGACGCATGTCGCCGAGGTGCAAAGCCAGCTGCGCGCCCGCGGCTGGGAGGTCCCGGTGTTCACCGTGTCGACCCAAGCACCTTCGGGCAGAGTGGGGGTGGCGTCGTGAAAATCAAACTGACGGTAGGCATCTGTTCGTTGATTTACACAACTTCACGAAACGGCAATACCCACGCAACACGCCCACTGTAACTCTCGGGTAACCCGAAACTAGGGGATGCAACATGCGACGCAAGCACCTGGTCCAGTTTGCGCAGGCTCCGGCGAACTGCAACCACAAGGGTCTGGACGGGTCGTCGGTGGCGCGCGAGGGAAGCTCGTCGCGGGAAGAGACGCAAGTTTCAAACTGCGACGACCGCGATCTTGCGGGTCGGTTCTGGTCACACGGTGAGGGTTTGTGCTCATGGTGCATGCGTCGTGTGGCGATCGCGCGGCGCCATCAGGCCCGACAGATGTGGCTGGTGGCGCGCGATCTTTGCACCTCAGCCGCGCTTCATCGCGTGGAAGGCCGCGGGCTCGCTGCCAGCCGTACCCTGCACCTTGCTTTTGTGGTGCTGCGCGACCGCGCGAGGGTTTCCGAAGCTGCGGGAATCGACCTCGAGGCGTAGTGGGCGTGAGCTGATGGAGGCTTCCGGCCCGCCGTCGCAGTGCAGATCTGTGCCGCAAACTTGCCGCCGTCGGCGCTGGCACATCCGGGTATGTCGCGCTAGGTTTCCCTTGGCCGCCGTGAACCAGTCAACCCCACAAGACCGCGTTCGTCCGGCGTCTGGTTCGCTGGTCGCAGGTGGTTCAGCGCTGGCGTTCTTTTTGGTGTTTACCTGCGCCACCAGCGCCCGCGCGCAAGAAGTGTCTCCCGCGCCCAGGAACACGCTCGACGGCCAGCTGGTACTGGCCTTGCCGGCTGCCATGCAAACCGGAATGACCGCGGGTGTCGGGGTGGCCTTCACCCGCGTTGCCACTCGTGGGGGCATGCTGGCCTGGGGTGTGCGCGCTTCGTGGTCGACCGCGACGGAGTACTCGCTGACCGACACGATCCGGAACGATGACATCCGTTTGCGCTTGTATGGCCAGCTCCAGCGCGTGGTGGGGCGGGGGCTATTCGGACTGCGCGTCGGCTTGGGTGGGACGCTGGTCTACGAAGACCGCACCCGCGACCAGGCGGCGCGGGCCGGGCTGTCGGGCTGTCAGGCGGAGAACACCAGCTGGTCCATGCTGCCGGCCGCTGACATCGAAGCGATCGTGGTCCTTCGCGTCTGGAATTCCTGGGGCATGAGCGTGAGCGGCGGACCAACCTTGCACTGGCTCGACGGTGGGACGCGCGCAGGTTGGACCAGCGGATTGGGGGTCACATGGCAACACTGAAGCGAAAGCTGACTACGGTCGCGGTTGCCTGCCTTGGCATTTCCGGTTGTGGCAAGCTGGTCGGGCTCAACACTCCGGTCACGCCGCTGGCGCAGATTCAGGTCCAGGTCGCGGACGATATCGCGTCGGGGCTGGGGGCAGACGCTGGGGTGCAAACGCCCAACTTGCGGGTTGGCTTGGTGTGGGGCGCGCAGTGGCAGGCTGAACCGTTCTGCTTGTGGCCGCCGGCAGACTTGTTACCGCCGCCAGAATCGCCGGGGGTGCAGGCGGTGCTTAGCGCGGGTTGTCCCGATAGCTTCCGCTTCGTTCCCGACCGCGACGACGCTGACATCGCCATCACCCCAGGCGCGTCCGCGACCATCACTCTCGTCAACTTGCCCACCGCCGAGGTGATGGTTGGGGACCTCAATGCGCGCGTGGCCTACGCCAGCCTGGTCGTCTACGACGACCGCAATGGCAACGGTACGCTCGACTTTCACCATCCACCACGGCATCGGCGCAACGGTGAGCCGGATCTAGCAGAGGATGCGGGCGTGCCGGCCACATGGGATGTTGTGTACGGCGCCAGTTTCATATCCATGACCTTGCCCGACCAGCGCGTGGCCTATCGGGAAGGAACCTTCGATGACAGCGTTGCCTTCTACCCGCGCAAGGGCTGTGATCCGCCGTTGCCTAGCTTCTCCATTCTGTCAGCGAGTGGGTTCTCGCAGGCTGATGTCTCGGCCGCAGCACTGCAGCGCCAGCTGCCCGAGGAAGACGATCTCACGGCCTGTCGCGTGGCCACGCCCGATCAGGCGGTGGTTACCATTTCTAAGCCGGATCCGAATGTCCTCTCGCAGAATCCGAAGCTGCTCGCGGAACTTGCCTGTGCGGTCAACGATGCAGGGGGAACGACCCTTTATCGCAAACCGCCCGACACCGCCCCCGACCTGAGCGTCTTCGCATGCGTCGGCTTTCCCCAGATCCCCGGCGATGATGCCGGGACTGCGAGCGGCGTCCAACTCGTGGTCCCCAGCGGTCGCAACGATGCTTGCCAGAGCGTCAACCACTACATCCTACATGGCTGCAGCAACGATCCAAGTTGTGCGACACCTTGGGATGTCGCTCCGCCCTCGTGGTGGCCCTGTCCGATCACACCATGAAGCTGCGGCAGATTATCTTGGTGTCTGTGCTGGCGGCGAACGCACTCGTCGCGGGCTTCGCGCAAGCGGCGCCGGGCGTGGCGAATCCCGCACCAGCTAGCACTCCCGTGGTAGTGGGGCAGCCGGCAGCCGATGATGAAGGGCCGCCGCGCCTATCGCTGCCCACCGAGAGTGATCGCGCCGCGTGGAAGAAGCCCGGCTTTCGTTTCGGCCTGGGGATGGTCTACGGTCGCTTGTTCGGTATCGACGGTCCCCCGAACGCTCAGCTCATCGGGCCAACCGTTCGCGTGGGCATTCGCCTGGACGAGAGCTGGTCGCTCATGGGCTCGTTTCAGTATCTCTATGCGACGGGAACCGGCGGCTTGCAGGGCTTGCGCTACGCCGGCACCATCGAGCCCACCTGGCACGCTACCCAGCACCTCAGCCTCGGGATGGGTATCGGCTTTGGCGGCCTGGTCGAGACCACTTCCAGTCGACCCAACCCCGATCCCCAAACTCTCGACGCCTCATATACTTTTCCTGATGCGCGGACGCCGTTGCCGGCCTGCAGGGGCGTGGGTGTCACCGGCCTGCTGCGCGCGGAATGGCTTTTCGTGCTGGGCCCGCGTGCCTCGATGGGGGTGGCGCTGGAAGCCGATGGCCAGTGGACCGCCTGCGTGGACCAGGCGGTCAATCCCGACGGCAGCCTCAGCGTCGAACCCGACACCGCGGCGCCCATCGTTCGCCGCCAGTGGTGGCCGCACTTGGGTGGCTCTCTTGCCTGGGTGACCCTGTGGCGTTGAGAACATTCGTCCTTGTGACGCTGGTGCTGCCGCTCGGCACAGCCCGCGCCCAGGCCCAGGACGCGGGCAAGCCTGAGGCGCCCGTCGCCCAGGCCCCGGATGCGGGCACCGCTGAGGCGGTCGCCGCTCCGGCCGCGTTGGAGCCGCCCCAGCCGCTGGTCCCGACCACCGTGCCCTATCCGGCAGATGCCCCGCCACACGAGCAGCCCATTGTCGTGCGCATCAAGATCTCCGTCGGGGTGGACGGCACGGTTCAGAAGGTCGAGCTGCTTGGCCATTCGCTGCCCGTGTTCGACGATGCAGTGGTGCGCGCGGCGCAGGCTTTCACTTTTCAGCCCGCGCGCTATGGCGGCCAGCCCGTGCCAGTGGAGATTACTTTCACTCACACTTTTCAGCCGCCACCACCGCCGCCCGCGCCGGTAGAGGAGGCCGGGCCACCGCTGAATTCGGTGCTGCGCGGTCGGCTGCTGGAGATGGGAACCCGTTTGCCGGTGGCCGGCGCCACTGTGGCAGTGCTGGTCGGCGAGCGCCACTACACAGCCGAGAGCGATGGCAAGGGCCGTTTCCGGCTCCCGGCGCCGTCGGGAGAC